>NZ_ADXM01000022.1:0-165794 GCF_000179255.1 Synechococcus sp. CB0205 | reverse complement strand
GTTGGGGCGCTAGGCCTTGGTCCAGATCACAGGCCTGCGGCGGTTGGGATAGAGCTCCTGACAGAGGGGACAGACCCGCCCATCACAACCACGAGCCGTACAGAACTCCCTGCCGTAAAAAATGATCTGCAGGTGAAGCTTGTTCCAGGCGTCCTTGGGGAACAGCCGCTTGAGATCCGTTTCAGTGCACGCCACGCTGACGCCACTGCTCAAGCCCCAGCGCTGAGCCAAGCGGTGGATGTGGGTGTCCACGGGAAAAGCCGGGACCCCGAAGGCTTGAGCCATCACCACACTGGCGGTCTTATGGCCCACCCCCGGCAGCGCCTCGAGGGCTGAAAAACTGGCGGGGACCTCACCCCCATGGCGCTCCAGCAGGAGCTCCGCGAGACGCTTGACGTTGCGAGCCTTGGTTTTCGCCAAGCCCAGCTGTCTGATGTGGCCCAGGATTTCGGACTCAGGCAGCGCCGCCATGGCCTGGGGTGTTGCTCCAGCCGCAAAGAGGGCTGGCGTGACCTCGTTGACCTTCTTATCCGTGCACTGGGCACTGAGTAAGACAGCGATCAACAGGGTGAAGGGATCGCTGTGGTCCAAAGGGACCGGCGTCTCGGGGTAATGCTCCTCAAGGCGCTGCATGATCAGCGCCGCGCGCTCCTGCTTCCTCAAGACCGAACGCTGCTGCAACCAAAGCCCAGTTTGTAGGCTCGCACCAGCGCACTCAGCCCATGGGAAGCAGCTTCGGCGATCTCTTCCGCATCAGCACCTTCGGCGAATCCCACGGCGGCGGGGTTGGCGTGATTGTGGAGGGTTGTCCGCCGCGACTGGAACTCGACCTCGAGGCGATCCAAGCCGAGCTGGATCGACGCAAACCAGGCCAAAGCAAGATCACGACCCCCCGCAAAGAAGACGATCGGGTGGAAGTCCTCAGTGGTCTGCTCGATGGGGTCACCCTCGGCACCCCGATCGCGATGGTGGTGCGCAACAAAGACCAGCGCCCCCAGGACTACAAGGAGATGGAGGTGGCCTTCCGCCCCTCCCACGCCGATGCCACCTACCAAGCGAAATACGGCATCCAGGCCCGCAGTGGTGGCGGGCGCGCCTCAGCGCGGGAGACGATCGGTCGGGTCGCCGCTGGGGCTATCGCCAAGCAGCTGCTGAGCAAAGCCCACGGCACAGAAGTGGTGGCCTGGGTCAAACGCATTCATGACATCGAGGCCGAGATCGATCCAGCAGCGGTGACCCTTGAGGCCGTCGAAAGCAACATCGTGCGCTGCCCCAATGCCGCTGTTGCGGAACGGATGATCGAGCGGATCGAAGCCATCGGGCGGGAAGGGGACTCCTGCGGTGGCGTGATCGAGTGTGTGGTTCGCGGCGTACCCGCCGGCTTGGGCATGCCCGTCTTCGACAAGCTTGAGGCCGATCTGGCCAAGGCGGTGATGTCCCTACCGGCCACCAAAGGCTTTGAGATCGGCTCCGGATTTGCCGGAACTTTGCTCAAGGGCAGCGAACACAACGATGCGTTCTTGCCCACTGGAGATGGCAGCCTGCACACCGCCACCAACAACTCTGGCGGAATTCAGGGGGGGATCAGCAACGGCGAGGCGATCGTGATCCGCGTGGCCTTCAAGCCAACGGCCACGATCCGCAAGGCCCAACAAACGATCAATGCCCGGGGTGAGGCCACGACCCTGGAAGCAAAAGGTCGGCACGACCCCTGCGTGTTGCCCAGGGCCGTACCGATGGTGGAGGCGATGGTCGCCCTTGTGCTGGCTGATCACCTGCTGCGGCAGCAGGGTCAGTGCAGCCTCTGGTGAGAGCGGATCAACGCAGGCTGGTCAGCTGAGCAGCGCCGTTGTTGCCATTGGTCGAGGGTGCGGAACCCAAACGGCCGACGGCCTTTGCCATCCGCTTCGCCACTGAGCCACCGCGGGTGGCCCCGGTCTTCTTCACCGGGTTTCGTGCTGCTTTTTTAGCGACCGGCTTGGCCTTGGGCGCAACCTTGGATTTCGCAGCAGCGGCAGGCTTGGCCTTCGCGGCGGTGCTCGCAGCTTTCTTCGGAGCCGCTTTCTTCACCACTGTGGCTTTCGCCGCAGGCTTGGCCTTGGCGGCAGCCCGCTTGGTGGTGGTTGCCGATGCCTTTTTGGCAGCGGTCTTCTTGGGGGCGGCTTTCTTGGGAGCCGCTTTACTGATGGTGCTGCGGCTGCGGTGGCTCAGGATCAGAGCCCATTCCGCATCCGAGAGGTTGGCGGGCTTGGCGCCATGGGCATTGGCGAGCTTGGCCGCTTTCTCAATATCGGAAATGAGGTTTTTCCAAGAGGTCGCGAAACGCTTGTCGGATTGCGACTTGGCTCCGCTTTCCACCAGGGTCTCGACGACCCCAGCGGCAGAGACCTTCTTGCGGCGGCGATTGAAAATCTCCTTTTGGAGCTGAGCGATCAGAGCATCAGCTTTATCGCTCAACTTGATGGTGAGTTGAGACATAGGTCGAAAGACGTCTATCCCATGAGTAACACTCTGGACTCAACCTGACAACAAATCGCCATTGGCGCGCTGCTCGAGCCATGCCAGCAGCGCCGTCAACCCTGGCCGCAATTGCAAGGGTTGCTGTGGGCCTTGAGACGTCTCAAACAAGCTCGCTCCCAAGGCCACCGCATCGACTCCAGACTCCAGCCAGAGACGTGCATCCAGGGCTGACAACCCTCCTGCCGCAATGCAATAGGGCAATGGCGACAGGGGTCCTGCAAGCGAGTTCCAATAGCTCGGACCCAGGCTGCTGGCCGGGAAAAGCTTCACCGCGGGCGCACCCAAGGCCTGGGCCCGGGCCACTTCCGACGGGGTGTAGACACCAGGAATCAAGGTGATCCCGGCCTGTTGCGCTTTCGCCAAAAGGTCAGGCTCAAGGATGGGCGAGACGACATAGTCCAAACCGGCGGATTGAGCCGCCGCCAATCCCTTCAGGGATCGCACCGACGCAGCACCCAGGCGCAGTGATGGAAAGGACTGGCGCAGCTTGATCGCCAACTCGACCCAGGCGGGAGTGAGCGCAACCGCCAGCTCAACATGGCGGAGCCCTACTTCCACCAGCAGGTTCAGTTGGTGCTGGGCCTGCTGAAGCTCAGAAACACGAAGCACCGCCAGCACAGGCTGGCGGTGCAATCCCCTGAGAAGCCCAGAGGGATCTGAGGCGAAGACCTCAGACGTATTCAGCAACTCGGACATCGCTGCGGATCAACAGCTCTTGAAGATCCTCAGCATCCACGGTCTCGCGCTCAACGAGCATCTCGGCGAGCTCATCAAGAACGCTGCGGTTGCCGTTGAGAACGGCGATCGCCCGCTTGTAGGCCTCTGCCACCAGCAAGCTGACCTCTTCATCGATCGCAGCGGCGGTGTCTTCCGAGAAGTCACGCTCAGCTGCGATGTCACGGCCGAGGAACATGCCGCCCTGGCTTCGGCCCAGGGCCACAGGACCGAGGCGATCGCTCATGCCAAAGCGCGTGACCATCTGACGGGCCACCCGGGCCACCTGCTGGAGGTCGTTGGAGGCGCCGGTGGTGACTTCGTCTTCGCCATAGACGATCTCTTCGGCAACCCGGCCACCCAGGGCAACAGCCATCTGGTTCTGGAGATAGGCGCGGGAGTAGAGACCAGACTCCATGCGCTCTTCACTGGGGGTGAAGAAGGTCAGACCGCCAGCGTTACCGCGGGGAATGATCGAGATCTTCTGCACCGGGTCGTAGTCGGGCATCAGGGCGCCAACCAAGGCGTGACCCGCCTCGTGATAGGCCACAAGGCGCTTGCGCTTCTCGCTCATCACCCGGTCCTTCTTCTCAGGACCAGCCATGACCCGCTCAATCGCATCATTCACCTCGTCCATGGAGACTTCGGTGAGCTGACGGCGAGCCGCCAGGATCGCGGCTTCGTTGAGGAGGTTGGCGAGATCGGCGCCGGTGTAGCCAGGGGTCCGGCGGGCAATCTTGTCGAGATCAACGTCCTTGGAGAGGGTCTTGCCGCGGGCATGGACCCCAAGGATCTGGAGACGACCGGCGTAGTCCGGGCGATCGACGACCACCTGGCGATCGAAACGACCGGGACGCATCAGCGCTGCATCCAGAACGTCAGGGCGGTTGGTTGCCGCGACGATGATGATGCCGGTGTTGCCCTCAAAGCCATCCATCTCCGTCAGGAGCTGGTTGAGGGTTTGTTCACGCTCGTCATTGCCACCGCCGAGTCCAGCGCCGCGTTGACGACCGACGGCGTCGATCTCGTCGATGAAGACGATGCAAGGGGCGTTCTTCTTGGCCTGCTCAAACAGGTCACGAACACGGCTGGCGCCCACACCAACGAACATCTCGACGAACTCCGAACCGGAGATCGAGAAGAAGGGGACACCGGCCTCGCCGGCAACGGCCTTCGCCAGAAGGGTCTTACCGGTGCCCGGAGGACCCACCAGCAGGACACCTTTGGGGATCTTCGCGCCGACGGCGGTAAAGCGGTCGGGGTTCTTGAGGAAGTCGACGACCTCGGTCAACTCGAGCTTGGCGCCTTCAATGCCGGCCACATCACCAAAGGTGACCTGGGTCTCGGGCTCCATCTGAACCCGGGCCTTGCTCTTGCCGAAGTTCATCGCGGGGTTGCCGCCACCGCCCTGGGCGCGGCGCAGCAGGAAGAACAGGCCACCCAGCAGCAGCAGGGGGAAGATCAGGGAACCAATGGCCTGCTGCCAAGCCTGGGGCTGACGGGAGGGCTCAACGGCGATATCGACCTTGTGACCTTCCAGGAGCTTCAGCAGGTCCTTGTCAGGAGCAAGGTTGACCACGGCGCGCTGGCCATCGTTCTCCACCACCTGGGCCGTGCCCCGATCGGGAGCGATCAGCACACGGGAGACCTCGTTGGCTTCAACGGCTTCCACGAAGTCGCTGTAGCGGAGGGTGCGCGGCGCATTGGCGGGATCAGGACGATCCAGGAAGGCCGTGCCAACGGCGATCACCACTACAGCTAGGAGGACGTAAAGCCCCGCATTGCGCCAGCGCTTCTTCACTTGCTTCTCCGCTTGTTCGAGGACAGTGATTAAGGAATGTTAACCGGACTCAGGCTGCTGAACGCAGAACCTCGACAACGCTCTTGAAGGCGAACCATTCGGGGATTTCCTCACCGCCCCGCAGCATCTGGCGGAACTGGGTGCCGCTCAGCTTGCGGATGTGCAGACCGCGGGCATCGGCGTGCTCAGCCGTCACGTAGCCCTCTTCCTCGGTGTAGACAAGGTTCAAGGACGGCACGGTCTCCATCCCCAGTTCAGGAGCGTTCTCACGGGCGAAGTCCTGGGCCTGATAGGGGCCATAGAAGTCCTCACCGCTGATGGAGGACTTACAGCCAGCCATGTCGCGGCCAATGATGAAGTGGGTGCATCCGTAGTTCTTGCGGATGATCATGTGCTGCAGCGCCTCCCGGGGCCCAGCCATGTGCATCGAGTAGGGGAGGTAGGCCCAACGGATGCGGGGGTTGTTCACCTCAGCGGCCAGGCGCTCATAGGTCTGGAAGCGAACAGCACCGGGGATGTCGTCGTCCTGGGTCGGTCCGCAGGTGGGGTGAACCAGGACCACGCCCTGATCGCTCACATTGGTGGCATCGAGGGCCCGGGTGAAGAGCTCGTAGTGGGCGCGGTGGATCGGATTGCGGCACTGGAAGGCCACGACGTCCTCGCCCTCAGGCAGGTTGGCGCGCACCTCAGCCGGGGTTTTGCAGGGGAAGACACGCTCGGGCAGCTCCAGGCCTTGGATCGAGCCACCCAGGTAGAAGCGACCGCGCTCGGTGGCGATCATCTTCACTGCAGGGTGCTCCAGGGAGGAGGTGCCGTAGCAACCGACGGCTTCACGGGCCTTGTCGGGCTCCCACTTGCTCTCGACCGTCATCACCGCCAGCTCTTGACCGCGATAGGTCAGCAGCAGCTTTTGGCCGACGGCGATGTCCTCGCGATCGGTATCCATCACGATCGGCAGGCCAAAGAGAAGGCCGCTGGTGGTGCGGTTCTTCTCCACCACCGAGAGATAGTCGTCCTGGTGCATGAAGCCGCGCAGCGGCGAGAAGCCACCCACCATCAGCAGCTCGACGTCGCAGGCATTGCGATCGGAGCACTCGACCACGTGATCCACGCCGGCCTTGAGCGCATCACGCTGATCGGCAGGCACCCGCAGGTCCACAAGGGTGCCGCCGTGGGGAGCGATCAAACCCGAACGGGTTGCTGCAGCTGCGGAGGTCATGGCGGCGAGGGATGGATCCAATGCCGGCGATTCTCCCAGAGCACTCGGGAAACCATGAAAAAGGGGGCTCCGAAGAGCCCCCTAATCAAACGTTCTGAGACCGGGAAGGGGATCAGGCCTTCTCGAGGCGGCCGTAGAGCTGACCAACGATCTTGACGTCGACAGGGTCATGGCTGCCCATGTCGGTGTCAGAAGGCTGAACAGCGGTGAAGACGCCTGCGAACTCACCGGTGGAAGCATCCACCTTGGTGATGGAGAGGTTCATCTCACCGGTGCCGTCGATGTAGCGCTTGCTGTTCTCACGGGCCAGCTCATCGTCCTGACCGTTCAGAGCAATCAGACCTTGGGCGTACTGAACACCGGTGGTCAGTGCACGACCCTTGGGATCAAGGAAGTTGGAGGTGCGGTAGCTGGGAACGCGATAAGCACCGTTGAGGTCGGTGCTGGTGCTGATGGCGGCGCCATCAGCGGTGGCGTCGAGCTCCTTGGAGGAGAAGGTGAAAGGCACTTCCTCACCACCGGGCAGCAGCACGGTGACGATCTGGAAGTCGATGCCGCCGAGCTCCTTGAAGTTGATGCCGTTACCGGTCACAGCCAGATCGCCGTAGACCTGATCGAGGCTGGTGGTGAAACGGGTCAGGATCTTGGTGGCCACGAACTGGGCCTCCTGACGCTTGTTGGCGGGCTCGCCCTTCACGTACACCTCAGCGGGGTGCATGCAGACCTCGCGCAGCTGGTACTTGGTGTTGCTGTCGAGGGGGATGGACCCGCGGGCGGAGTCAGGAAGGGTCGGGCAGTCGTTGGCCAGACCGGTGTTGTGGATGTCGTCGTAGGTCAGATCAGCCCGATCAATAGCCTTCGCGCCGCCACTGCAAGCGGTCACGAGGGTCAAACAAAGGGCCAGCACGACGGCCAGCAAAGGACGGAAACGCATGGGGAGAAACCGGTCTGGCGGGGAAAACCTCAGGGATTGGGGTACGCCCGATCGGGATACTACCGGTGCAAAACGCCCATTCCGCGTACCATGTCGCGGCTCTCAACAACCTGTATGCGAGAGCGGCCGATTGAATTCCTTTATGAGCGACGCCAGCACCACCACACAGATCGACGAGAGCCTGGTCCGAGGCGACTGGGAAGCCCGCCTGAGCTCAGAGCTGGAGAGCCTCGAAGAGCTGGCTGCCGAGGTGGATGGTGAAGCACAGGCCCTTCTCCTGCTGCTGCGCCGCCTCGAGGAGCTGCACCGCACGATCCAGGACGGTGCCTTCCGCTCCAGCCTCCCTTCTGATCGCGGCGAGCTCTTCAACCTGCTGAAGGGCATGGAGAAAAGCGGCGGCTGGCCCTACATCCCACGCCTGCAGCTCCGCACCTTTATGGATCTGCTTCAGAACGACGACGATTCAGCCATGGCCGCCTGAACAGGCCGCCAGAGCGGTCAGCAGCCGATGCGCCAAGGCGAGCTTGCCCATCGGTTCAACCCGCTGAACCGCCTCACCAGGGCCAAGGATCCAGCCCTCATTGGACAAGCCACCAAATCCTGCTCCCGGCGCATCAATCGGGTTCGCGAAAAGCAGGTCGCATCCCTTGCGAGCCCACTTGGCCTGGGCCTGAGGCAGCACATCCCCGGTGTGGGCCGCGAAGCCGAGGATCCCTTGCCCAGCCGGACGGCGCTCCACCAGTCCCCGCAGAACATCCGGGATGGGCTCCCAACCCGCCTCCATCGCCAGCGCTAGGTCCTGCTTGTCGGGTTTGTGGCTGAAGCGTTGCTTGGGGCGGTGGTCCGCAACAGCCGCGGCCATCGCAATCGCATCGGCCTTGGGCTGAAGCGCCTCGAGGGACGCCTGCAGCTCCGCTCCGGTCTCAATCGGATGGCAGTGCAGACCCTCGAGCCAAGCCGGCTCGAGTTGGAGGGGCCCATGCACCAAATCCACCTCAGCCCCGCGCAGACGAGCGGCCTGGGCGAGCAGGACCCCCATGCGACCGCTGCTGGGATTCGTGATGCAACGGGCTGGATCAAACCACTCGCGGGTGGGGCCAGCACTCACCAGCAGCCGGCGTCCCTGCCAATCGCGCTGCCAACCCCAGAGCGCCAGGGACTCCAGCGCCAGCAGCAGGGATTCAGGCTCGGCCATCCGCCCAGCCCCTTCGCGATCACAGGCCAGCAGTCCAGCGCCGGGCCCCAAGGGCAAGACCCGCTCGAAATCCTGGAGGGTTTGCCAATTGCGGCTGACCCCCGGTGAAGACCACATGGCTGTATTCATCGCCGCAGCCGCCAGGACTGGCGCTTCCGTGGCCAGCAGCAGAGAGGCCAGGAGGGTGTCGCCCAGCCCGTAGACCCAGCGGCCCAGGCTGGTGGCCGACAACGGGGCCAGCAGCACCAGCTCTGCCCACTCGGCCAACTCCACATGCAGCGGGCGGGCGGCGGTGTGACTCCACTGGTCGGCGTCCAGATAGCAGCGCTGACGGCTGAGGCTGGCCAGGGCCACCGGACTGACCAGTTGCGCAGCGCTGGGGGTCAGGACACAACGCACCTCGGCGCCGCGCTTGGCCAAAGCACTGACCACCAGCGGGAGCTTGACCGCGGCGATGCTGCCGCTGATCCCGACCAGAACCCGACGCCCCTTGAGGGGATCAGCCAAGGACTCAGTCCTCATCGAAGGGCTCTTGATCCACCAGGTGCACGTAGGGCCGCGCAAGCTCCGGACGGTGAATGGCAATGGCACGGAGCAGGTGCCAATCGTTCAAGGCGGCAAACGGACTGGGGTAGTCGTCCTGATCCAAACGACGCCCCAGTTCCTCCATCGAGGCCTCGGTCTGGGCAGCGATCAACTCAGGGGTGATGGAAGGGGAAGCGGTCATGGCCGTTGAAGACTGATAAGTTCTGGCCAGGACAAGGATTCTTCCTGGTCTTTAGGGGAATTAGCTCAGCTGGTAGAGCGCTGCGATCGCACCGCAGAGGTCAGGGGTTCGAGTCCCCTATTCTCCATCCACCCTTGAAGTCCCTGTGCGGATCTGGCCATGAACTGGAAACCAGAAGCAGAGGCCAAGCTCAAGGAGATCCCTTTTTTTGTGCGCCCAGCCGCCCGCAAACGGATTGAAGGCATGGCCAACGAGGCTGGCCTGGATGTGATCGACGAAGCCTTTTTCGAGGACGCCAAGGCCAAGTTCGGCCAGAAGTAGGGCCGCGATCCACCCTTGTGGGGTTTGACGGGCTGGCTGCGGCCAAGTCTCTGCTAAAGGGCGATGGGGTAAAAGGGTTTAGCTTTCGAGACCTTTCCCGCTCATGTCGCAGTCGAAGCGCGAGCAAGTGGTGAGCCACCTGCGTTACATCCGCCAAGAACTGCGCGAGATGCATCAAGGCGTGATGGAAGACGGTCTCCTGCCTGAAGCCGGCGAGGTGCGTGGCGTGATGGCCCAGATGGAGGCACTGCTGGAACTGCTGGAAGGCAAGGGCAGCCGCAAAGCCAAAGATGCCGACAGCTGAAGTCAGCTGATCCACTCAGCCCGGGTATCCCCGGGCTTTTTTAATGCCCCTGCGGTAAACCTCAAGGCAAACCGCCCGCACCGACTCCCCTGACCCTGACGCCCCCACCTCAGCGCACCAGGCTGCAGCGCAACCTGGGTGGAGCCTGGCCACGCCTGGAGCGCTGGGCGAGCAATCCCTGGCGACGGCTCTCGGTGCTGCTGATCGTGCTGCTGAGCACCTTCTTCCTGGGGAATGCCATCGCCACCCTCACGGGCGCGCGCTCCTTTCTGGATCCCCCAGCCGCCCTGCTCTGCGTCTTGGCAATCGAAGCCGCGATTCGCCTGAGGGGCCCACTGCTGCGCAACACCAGCAACCGTTTGGGGCTACAGCTCTTGGACATGAGCCGGGTGGGTTTTTGCTACGGCCTGCTGCTGGAAGGCTTCAAGCTGCTCTGAGCTAGCCGGCGGCCAGGAGATACAGCAGGGCCATCCGAATCGGAATGCCGTTGGTGACCTGCTCCTCAACCAGACAGAGCGCTGGGTCATCCAACAGAGCCCCACTCATCTCCACGCCACGGTTGACCGGACCGGGATGGAGCACAGGAATCTTGCCCCGCAGGCGCCCATGGGTAAGGCCAAAGCGGCGGTGGTAGCTCTCCAGGCTGGTGAGCAGGTTTTGGTTCATCCGCTCCTTCTGCAGGCGCAGGGTCATCACCGCATCGGCGCCGACCAAGGCCTGATCGAGATCGCGCTCAATCCGGATGCGGCCCCGTTTGGCGACTGGGTCGCTGGCCTGCCCTGGCGGCGGGGCGTCCACGAACTGTTCAAAGGCCTGCGGCAGCAGGGTGGCGGGCCCGCAGAGCACCACCTCGGCGCCGCAGGCGGTCAGGGCCCAGAGGTTGGAGCGGGCCACACGGGAATGGAGGATGTCGCCGACGATCACAATCCGCCGGCCCCGCAGCGCTTCAGGCGTTGGGCTCTCGGGGTTGAACTGACGCGCCAGGGAAAACAGGTCCAGCAGTCCCTGGCTGGGATGGCTGTGCAGACCGTCTCCACCGTTTAAGACCGCCACACGATCACCGCTGAGGTCAAGGTCATGGGCCAACGAGGCGGGGATCCCGGTGCAGCGGTGACGCACCACCAGCAAGTCAGCACCCATCGCCACATAGGTGCGCACCGTGTCGAGCAGGCTCTCCCCTTTACTGAGGGAACTGGAGGAGGGAGAGAAGCTCTGGACATCAGCCGACAACCGTTTGGCCGCCAGCTCGAAGCTGCTGCGGGTGCGGGTGCTGGGCTCAAAAAACAGGGTGGTGACGAGCTTGCCCTGTAGGGCTGGCAGCTTGCGGGCGCCACTGGTGGGCATCGCCCGAAACCGCTGGGCCAGCTCTAAAACAGTGGTGTAGTCCTCAAGCGAGAAGGCCGCCAGATCCAGCACATGGCGGTGGGTCCAGTCGCTCAAGGTCTGAGGCAAGCGTCAACTGCAGGCTAGAAGCCCATGACGCAAGAGGCCACGTCCCAGGCCTGGGCCAGAGGTGGATTGCGATCTCCCTTGGCACGTCGACTGATGCTGCGGCTGCTGCGGAGGTACCAACGCCAAGGCCAGTCCTGCCCCTGACTGATGCCGATCCGGGTGGTTTGAACCAGCTCCGCTTCACTTAGCTCTGGCAAGCGAGGGGCCAGCCAAAGCCCCTGCGCAGGGCTGCTGGGGCAGCAGTCATGGCTGCGGTCCAGGCCAAAGCGGCGAGCCAGCAGGGCCGGACCCGCGGCAATCCGCTCCGGCTCCCCCGGCATCGCCAGGGCACGGAGCAGAACGCCGTTGGCCCAGTCGGCCCTGCCTGTCACCACATTCACACAGTGGTGGATGCCATAGCTCACATAGACATAAAACCGCCCTGGCTCACCAAAGAGCGTTTCGTTGCTGGGGGAGCGGCGGCGGAAGCCGTGGCAGGCAGGCTCCTCCTGGGAATACGCCTCGGTTTCCACCACCACTCCCCAAAGCCACTCGCCATCCTCTTGGCGTTTCACCAGCAGGCAACCAATCAAGTCGGGGGCGACCAGCTCGGCGGGGCGGGCGAAGAAGGCTTGGGAGAGCGCTGGAGGTTGCTTCGGCATCGCCACCACCAAGCAGGCAGGTCACAGTTAACCGACCCTGCGCTGCGCGCGAAAGCCGCGGACGCCAGAATCAGCCCATCGGCTCAGCCCCGGCGATGCACAGCGAAGGATTCACCCTGGCAACGGTCTTGATTGGCGGCAGCGGGCTGTTTGTCTTGGCCACCTTGTTCTTCGGAACCAAAGGCGGCTACTACGACACGGACAAGTACGACGGCAACGGCACCGCGCACTGACGCGGCCGAGATCTAGGGATACTGAAGCGATCTCACGCCTCACCCCCGTGACTGCTCACTGCACCGAAGACATCCGACTGCAGCTGCGGAGCTGGCCTGAAGTGGAGGCCTATCTGACCCAAAAGAAAGGGGTGATCATTCCCCTGGGCTCCACCGAGCAGCACGGACCCACCGGAGCCATCGGCACCGACGCCCTCACCGCCGAAGCCGTCGCCTTAGAGGTCGGCCGGCGCCTAGGCGTCCTGGTCACCCCGGCCCAGGCCTTCGGAATGGCCGAGCACCATCTGGGCTTTGCCGGGACCATGAGCCTGCAGCCCTCCACCCTGTTGGCGGTGCTGCATGACCTGATCCTCTCCTTGGCCCGCCACGGGTTTGAGCGGATCTACGTGATCAATGGCCATGGCGGAAACATCGCCACCTGCAAGGCAGCCTTTGCCCAGGCCTACGGCACCGCTGCCGCCCGCGGACTACCCAATGCCGCTCGACTGCGCTGCAAGCTGGCCAACTGGTTCATGACCTCAGAGGCCATGGGCCTGGCCCGAGAGCTCTACGGGGACAAGGAAGGACACCACGCCACCCCCAGTGAAATCGCCATCACCCTGGCGCTCGAGCCCAGCCTGGAGAGCAAGCAACAACCGTTGCCCGACCCAGCACCCGCCGGACCAATTCACAGCCCCGAGGACTTCCGCCGCCGCCACCCTGATGGCCGCATGGGCTCCCATCCCTCCTTGGCCACGGCCAAGGACGGCCGCCGCTTTTTGGACGTGGCCGCGACGGGGCTGGTGGCTGATCTGGAGCGCTTTTTAAGCGAGTCGGCCAGCTAGGTTCACCCCATGAGCAACATCAGCGCTGACGACGTCCGCAAGGTGGCCAAGCTGGCTCGCCTCGATCTGCCCGAAGACAAAATCGCGACCTACACCGGTCAGCTCGAGCGGATTCTCGATTACGTCGACCACCTGCAGGCCGTCGATACCGATGGCGTTCCCGCCACCACCCGGGCTGTCGAAGTGGTCAACGTGACGCGCGAAGACACCGTTGTTGCGACCGACGTGCGGGAGCAACTGCTCAACGAAGCCCCTCTGCGCGAAGGCGACTTCTTCAGGGTTCCCAAAATCCTGGCTGAGTGAATCTCAGCGCCTGGGCGAGACAGCCGTGCGGTGGAGCAGAGCCACCACGTGGCGCCTTGCCCTGAAGGACGGCAACAGTCCAGCAATCGGACGAAGTTTGCTGCGGCGGCGGCGGTGACTGCGCACGCCAAGAACGATGTCGTAGAGGAAGTTCGTTAGATCGCTCTTGGTTTCAAACAAACCGAGGCGCTGAGGCGAGCCCTTGGCATCCAGGATTGGCTTGGTGGCGTGATAGGCCGGCCGATATTCAAACCAGGGAATTGAAGGCCATAGGTGATGAACCAAGTGATAGTTCTGACCCATGATCAGCCAATTCATTAAACGCCCCGGATAGACCCTGGCGTTGTGCCAACGGTTGCGCGACGAGAAGGGGCGGTGGGGGAGGTAATCAAAGAACAAGCCCAGGGTCACCCCGACCATCAGGGCTGGCGCGAACCAGACATTGAAGATGAAATCAATGAAGCCATATTTGATCCCAGCTAGCACAATCGTGAAGAAGATTCCCCGGGCAATCCCCCACTCAAGAAGTTCATATCCGCGCCAAAGCTTGCGCTGGAAGAAGAAGTATTCGTGATAGAAAAAACGGGGCGCAATCAGCCAGAGCGGACCGAAGGTGCTGACGATGTGATCCGGATCGTTCTTCGGATCATTCACATGGGCGTGGTGCTGCAAATGCACCCGGGTGAAGACCGGAAAGCTGAAGCCCAACAGCAATGCGGCCCCATGCCCCATGAAGGCATTCCAGAAGCGACTGGGGTGCGCCGCGTTGTGGCAGGCGTCATGAATGACCGTGCCTTCGAGATGCAGGGCGAGAAAACCCGTGGCGAGAAGCACAGGCAGGGGCCACCCCCAGAGGAACCAGCCCGCGATGCTCAACGCCGCAAGGGCATATCCCCCGAGGAACAGACCCACCGTTGGGTTCCAGGACGCCGGGGGATCGAGGTACTCCCGAGGCACTGCGCTGACGGAAGCACGCACCTCTTGGCGTCCAAGCTCTTGTAACTCAGATGGGGCCAAGGTTTGCGTCATTCCTACTGAATAAGGGCCAGCTTAGAAAAACCGACGTCTCGAACGGATGCCCACCGGGGGACTTGAACCCCCACGACCGAAGCCACTGGTACCTAAAACCAGCGCGTCTACCAATTCCGCCAGGTGGGCAGGCGACGACTGTAGAGAGCGGCCCAGAATGGGGTCAACGCCTCAATTCCGATGCTGGCCACCCTTGGCGGAACCCTTGCCCTGCTGGTGGGCCTGACGGTGATGCTGCTGCCGCTGCTCGCCACCGAGCTCAGTCGCCCCCGCGATGCCGCCTGGGGGGCTGTGGTTCTGCTGCTGGGGCTGACCCTGGTCACCAGCGCGGACCGGCTGACGGGCTCCCCGATGCTGGCCGTCCTCTGCGGAGGCCTACTCATTGCCCGCCTTGGCAGCGAGGTGCTGCAAAGCCGTTGGCGCATGCTCAGCCTCGAGGAACAGCAGCGCATCGCGTCCATCGAGCGCTGGCAAACCAGCCTGAGCGAACTCTTCAGCAGCAGCACCCAGGCCGCTTCGGTCCTGAACGAGACGGGTGGATCGCTCCTGAACGCTTTCAAAGGCGGGCCCAAACCGGGCAAGAGCAGCAAGCGCTGGGTTCGCGCTGAAACCGAGAACGCCGCTGAACCCCCTTCCGCTGTTGAGCCCACCATCGAACCCACTGTTGAGCCCACTGTGGTGGCTTCCTTTGATGAGGTGGAGGAGCTGATCGAGGCCTCCAGCCCCCAAGCGGGATAATCGACCCTTGCTGCCCCAAGCGCTGTGACCGCCAGCACTGCTTCCGAGTCCTCCGCCAACGCCGGGCAGATCTCCTATAAGGACACCCTGAACCTGCTGAAGACGCCCTTCAACATGAGGGCCAATTCACAGGTGCGCGAGCCCGAGATCCAGACCTTCTGGGCTGAGCAGCGGCTCTATGAACGCCTGAGCGAAGAGAACACAGGTCCCTGCTTCACCCTCCACGACGGGCCGCCCTACGCCAACGGCGCCCTGCACGTCGGGCACGCGTTGAACAAGATCCTCAAGGACATCATTAATAAGACCGCCCTGCTGCAGGGCAAGCGTGCTCGCTTCGTCCCCGGTTGGGACTGCCACGGCCTACCGATTGAGCTGAAGGTGCTGCAGGGGCTCAAGAGCAGCGAGCGGGCCGAGCTCACCCCCGTCAGCCTGCGCAAGAAGGCCCATGCCTACGCCCTCGAGCAGGTGGAAGGGCAGAAGGCTGGTTTCCGCCGCTGGGGCATCTGGGCCGACTGGGATCAGCCCTACCTGACCCTGCAGAAGGACTACGAGGCCGCCCAGATCGGGGTGTTCGGAGCCATGGTGCTGGCCGGTCACATCTACCGGGGCCTCAAGCCGGTCCACTGGAGCCCCAGCTCCCGTACGGCCCTTGCTGAAGCCGAGCTCGAGTACCCCGACGGCCACAGCTCCCCCAGCGTGTTTGCGGCCTTCCCGGCGGTGGAGCTCCCTAGCGAGCTGGCGGACACTCTCGAGCAGGCGGGCCTAAGCCCCGCACAAGCCACGGCCGAAGGCGGCCTGGCTGTCGCCATCTGGACCACGACCCCCTGGACGCTGCCGGCCAACCTGGCGGTCTCCGTCAATGAACGGCTCGACTACGCCATCTGTGCCATTGAGGCCCAGGGCGACACCCCCGCACCAGCCGCCAGCCACCTGGTGGTGGCCGCCGAACTGCGGGAAAGCCTGGAAACCAGCCTGGGGCTGAGCCTCAAACCCCTGGTCAGCGTCAAAGGGAGTGCCCTTGAAGGCCTGCAATACCGCCATCCCCTGCTGGAGCGCACCAGCCCGGTCGTGATCGGCGGGGACTACATCACCACCGAAGCAGGCACCGGCCTGGTCCACACCGCCCCGGGCCATGGCGTCGACGACTTCAATACCGGCCGCAAGTACAAACTCCCGGTGCTCTGCCCGGTGGATGAGGCCGGGAACCTCACGGCAGAAGCCGGCCCCTTCGCCGGAACCAATGTCCTCAAGGACGCCAACCCAACGATCATCAGCGCCCTGGAAGAGACGGGCCTGCTGCTGAAGCAGGAGCGCTACGAGCACCGCTACCCCTACGACTGGCGCACCAAAAAGCCGACGATTTTCCGCGCCACCGAGCAGTGGTTCGCCTCGGTGGAGGGCTTCCGCCAGGCCGCCCTCGATGCCATTGCCCAGGTGGAGTGGCTGCCGGCCAGCGGCCGCAACCGGATCGAAGCGATGGTGAGCGAGCGGGGGGACTGGTGCATCAGCCGTCAGCGCACCTGGGGTGTGCCGATTCCCGTCTTCTATCACCGTGAAACCGGTGAGGTGCTGCTCAACGAAGCCACCCTCAGCCACATCCAAGGGCTGATTGCCGAGCACGGCGCCGATGTCTGGTGGGAGCGCGACGAAGCCGGGCTTCTACCTGAGACCTACGCCGCGGAAGCCAGCCAATGGCGCAAGGGCACCGACACGATGGATGTCTGGTTTGACTCCGGCTCCTCCTGGGCCGGCGTGCTCGGCGGCATCGAGGGCACCAGCAGCCGCGCACCCCAACTGCACTACCCGGCTGATCTCTACCTCGAGGGCAGCGATCAACACCGCGGCTGGTTCCAAAGCAGCCTGCTCACCTCCGTTGCAGTCAACGGACACGCCCCCTACAAGCGGGTGCTCACCCACGGCTTCACCCTCGATGAGAAGGGCCGCAAGATGAGCAAATCCCTGGGGAACGTCGTCGATCCGGCGGTGCTGGTCTCGGGCGGCAAGAACCAGAAGCAGGAGCCTCCCTACGGCGCCGATGTCCTGCGGCTCTGGGTGAGTTCCGTCGACTACTCCGCCGACGTCCCCCTGGGCCCCGGCATCGTCAAACAGCTGGCGGACGTCTACCGCAAGGTGCGCAACACTGCGCGCTACCTGCTGGGCAACCTCCACGACTTTGACCCCAGCAAAGACGCCATTCCCTACGAAGAGCTCCCGCTGTTGGATCAGTGGATGCTGCAGCGCACCGCGTCCTTGATTGACAGCGTCAGCGGAGACTTCGAGCGCTACGAGTTCTACCGCTTCTTCCAGGCCCTGCAGAACTTCTGCGTCGTCGATCTCTCGAACGTCTACCTGGACATCGCCAAGGATCGCCTCTACGTCAGCGGTGCCAACGACTTCCGCCGCCGCAGCTGCCAAACGGTTCTGGCGCTGGTGGTCGAGCGGCTCGCCGGCCTGATCGCCCCAGTGCTGTGCCACATGGCGGAGGACATCTGGCAGAACCTGCCCTACTCCGTTGCCGAGACCTCGGTGTTTGAGCGGGGCTGGCCCACGGCACCCGAGCAATGGCGCAACAGTGCCCTTGAGCAACCGATGAACCAGATCCTGGAGCTGCGCGCCCTGGTCAATCGGCAACTGGAAAGCTGCCGCAGCGCCGCCAAGCTGGGGGCCTCCTTGGAAGCGCAGGTTCAGCTGAGCCTCGGCGAAGGGAGCGAGTCCACCCAGGCAGCCCTCACCTGGCTGGAGAACAGCGCCCACCCCAAGGTCGACAACCTGGCGGATTGGCTCCTGGTCTCGGCCTTGGAAATCGGCGGCTCAAACCCCGAAGCCGTGCTGGCCGAAGCCAGTGAGAACGGCATCACCGTCCAGATCCGCAAAGCGGCCGGTCAGAAGTGCGAGCGCTGCTGGCACTACGAGAGCGACATTGGCGAGCACGCTGCGCACCCGACCCTCTGCGGCCGCTGCGTCGAGGTTCTCTCTTAAAGCCAGGCGGATGGGTCGAGGTAAGTCTCGGCCCCGGAGGCGCGCGCGAGGCACTGCTCGGCCTGTGGCTTGAGCGGGCCCTGCAGCAGCTCGGCCTGCTCGATCCGGGCTGCCTCAGGCAGCAGGGGCTGATCAGGATCGAAATCCGTGGGGTGGGAGACGCTGCTGGAGAAGCCACGGAAGATCAGCAGCTCAAACGGCTCACATCCCTCACCTACCGGCAAAGCACCCCGCAAACGCAAGACCCGATCAGCCCGGCTTCGGCTGATCTCCTCCAGCTGCTGCAGCAGTTCAGCCACGCTGATGCCCATCGGCACGCCCTAGAAGCCGCCTGCGACCCGGCCCTGCTTGGGCAGGCGCACGATCAGCCATTGCAGAAGGCCAACGCCATAGGCCACGAGGGAGACGTAGCCGACAAAGGCAGCGATGGCCGCGGTCCAGCTGCCACCAAAGACGAAATCAAAGAAACCGGCGACTCCACCATGGAGATCATCGGGGGCCTCGAGCCAAACCCTGCAGATCGGACGGGTCAATCCGCCACCAACGCAGTTGAGGGCCACGGCACTCAAGGCCGCACCAAGCAGGCCGAACACCGTGAGCCCCCAACGCCAGGCGCGCACCACAAAGGGCAAAGGGCGCCAGGGGGGCAAGTCCGCCAACTCCTCGTTGAGATCCACCCAGAACCAGACGCTGATCACCACCAGCAGCTGGGAGAGGACCGCCAGCAGATAACCCAGGGGACGGTTGTCCGTCAGCAGCAGCACCGTGATCAGCAGCAGGCTGGCGACCTTCCAATAGATCCCCATCAAGCGGGTGAGCGCCTGCTCCCGCTTCAATGCCGACCAAATCAGCAGCACCAGGGGCAACCCCAGGGCAAAAACCGCAGCCAAGCGGTAATCCAGCCAGACGAGGGTGCGATAGAGCAGCAGATCTGGCACTCAGCAACAGGCAGTCAGTGGTCATTATCCAGCGGCTGTAAGGTCCGCCGATGGCCTGGACCGCTCGCCTCTCTTCGTTGTTGCCCTGGCGACAAGCGCCGCAGCAGGCGCAGTGCACCACGGCACTGAGCTGCGAACCCGCCCTCGAAGCCGCCATCGCCGATCTGGCACAGCAGCTCAAACAGGCCGGTCAAAGGGGCCCGGCGGACCTTGGTCTGGTCTTCTGCTCCAGCGCCTATGCCAGCGATCTGCAGCGGTTCATGCCCCTGCTGAAGCAGGCCATCGGAGCCCAGCACTGGCTGGGGTGCTGCGGCGGCGGCGTGGTCGGCACCAACACCGAGGGATTGGCCCAGGAGCTGGAACACCAGCCCGCCATCAGCGTGACCCTGCTCACCCTGCCCCAGACGCAGATCGAGCTCTTCAGCCTCAACAGCGAGACCTTGCCTGATCTCGACGGATCCCGGCAGAGCTGGATCAACTGGGCCGGGGTCGACCCCAACGGCGGGCATTCCATGCTTCTGCTCCTGGATCCCACCTGTACGTCGATCAACGACGTCATCAGCGGTTTGGACTTCGCCTACCCCGAGGCCCAAAAGATCGGAGGCATTGCCGGACAACACAGCGCCCAGCACGGCTCACTCTTGATCGGCGATGGCGTCGTCGATGGTGCCGTTGGCTGTTTGATCAAAGGGGACTGGCGCCTTGATCCGGTTGTCGCTCAGGGCTGCAAGCCGATCGGCCCAGTCTTTGAAATTGAGCAGGCCGAACGCAACGTGCTGCTGCGTCTCAGCCATGACGGGGAAGCCGACACGCCCGTGGCCTGCCTGCAAACAATCCTCAAGGGCCTCTCTCCAGAGGAGAAGGAGCTCGTGCGGCACTCGCTGTTTTTAGGGGTGGCCAAAACCAACTTCCAGCTGCCCAGCGATGGCGCCCCGGCATCAGGGCCAGCGGTCCTGGTCCGCAACCTGATCGGCGTCGACCCACGCACCGGTTCCGTGGCGGTGGCCGAGCGGCTGCGGGTGGGGCAGCAGGTGCAGTTTCAATTGCGGGACGCCGAGACCTCCAGACAGGAACAACAGCAACTCCTGGGGCAACAGCGAAGCCGTAACGCCGAGCCAATGGCCGCACTGCTCTTTGCCTGCCTAGGCCGCGGCGAGGGGCTCTACGGCTCCCCCAATGGCGATGTGGACGGATGCCGTCAACAATTCCCTGCTGTTCCCATCAGCGGTGCCTTCTGCAACGGCGAGATTGGCCCCGTCGCCGGTGCAACCCACCTGCATGGCTACACCGCCAGCTGGGGCTTTCTGGTGCCGAACACTCCCTGACTTCCGATGGTGCGCCAACACGTCAACCCGCTGAGCCGCTTCTTCCAGTTGCCGCTGGAGCTGCCCCCACCCCAGGAGCTGTTCAGCGATCCAGGCCGACCAGTGCACCTCGACATTGGCTGTGCCCGGGGCCGCTTTCTCCTGGCGCTGGCCCAGCAGCAACCCGAGCTCAACCACCTGGGGGTCGAGATCCGGCGCGCACTGGTGGCCGCAGCGGAAGCGGACCGTCAGCAGCTCGGCCTTGGCAATCTGCACTACCTCTTCTGCAACGCCAACATCAGCGTTGAGGGTTGGCTGACGGCATTGGCTCCGGGTCAGTTGGATCTGGTCTCCATCCAATTCCCCGATCCCTGGTTCAAAAAAAGGCACCACAAGCGACGGGTCCTGCAGCCTGCGCTGCTGCTGGCCATCGCCGCGGCCCTGGAGCCGGGTAAGCGGCTCTTTATGCAGAGCGACATTTTGGACGTCATCGAACCGATGGTCGCCGTCACCGAAGCGAGCGGCTGCTTCAGCCGACCGGCAACTGACGCCCGCCCCTGGCGGGCAACCAACCCCCTGCCCGTGCCAACCGAGCGGGAGACCTACGTCCTCGAGCAAGGGCTACCGGTCTACCGAGTGCTCTATGAACGCAACGAAACGCCGTTGCCGAGCCTCCAAGAGCTGGAGCAACAGCTCGAAGCCGCCGATAATCCCGAGACATCAACCCACCCCTCGGCATGAGCGCAGGATCGGCGCCATCCACCCCCTGGCTGTTGCGTTGGCAGGGGATCTTGGGCGACGCCAGCGAGGGGCCCCTGGGATCACGGTTGAGCCTGATCGCCGGAAGCGTGCTCTGCGTGCTGCTGGCCGCAATGCCCTTCGTCACGCGGGCAGGCCTCAGCCTGCTGATCCTCGCGTCGGGATTGCTCTGGCTGGTGTGGTCGCTCTGCCTACCCGCCGGTCGCATCGGCCGCATCAGCGGTTGGCTCCTGCTGATGCTCGGCATCGCCGTTCTGGCCACAGGGTTTTCACCGGTCACCCCAGCCGCGTTCAAAGGTCTGCTGAAGCTGATCAGCTATCTGGGGGTCTACGCCCTACTGCGGCAGCTGCTCGAGCAGGCGCCGCTCTGGTGGGATCGGCTCGTGGCAGCCCTCTTGGGGGGTGAGCTGCTCAGCAGCGTCCTCGCCATACGGCAGCTCTATGGCGACACCAGTGAGCTGGCCCGCTGGGCCGATCCCAACTCCGTCGCCGACGGAACGATCCGGGTCTACGGCCCCCTGGAGAACCCGAATCTGCTGGCGGGCTACCTGATCCCGATCCTGCCCATTGCCTTGATCGCTCTGCTGCGCTGGCGCTCATGGCCCCAGCGCCTCTTTGCCGCCAGTGCCCTGCTCTTGGGCTGTAGCGCCCTCTTCCTCAGCTACAGCCGGGGCGGCTGGCTTGGAATGGTGGCAGCCCTTGGGGCCGCGGTGCTGCTGCTGGTGCTGCGGCAAACGCGCCATTGGCCGCCCCTCTGGCGCCGCCTCTTCCCCTTGCTGCTGATCGCGGCAGCCGTCTGCGTGCTGGTGATCGCCGTGACGCAAATCGAGCCCCTACGGATCCGGGTCATGAGCCTCGCGGCAGGCCGCGGGGATAGCTCCAACAACTTCCGCATCAACGTCTGGCTCGCCGCCATCGAGATGATCCAGGAGCGGCCCTGGCTGGGGATCGGCCCCGGCAACAGCGCCTTCAACCTGATTTATCCCCTCTATCAACAGCCGAAGTTCAACGCCCTGAGCGCCTACTCGGTGCCGCTTGAGCTGCTGGTGGAAGGAGGCATCCCCAATCTCATCGCGGCCCTCGGCCTGCTCTTCGCCAGCCTCAGGGCTGGCCTGAGCCAACTCAAAGGCGAGTCCAACTGGGCCCTGCCGGCCCTGGCCGCGGTGGCCGCCATCGCTGGCCTCTGCGTCCAGGGCGCGACCGACACGATCTTCTTCCGGCCCGAAGTCCAACTCACCGGCTGGTTCTGCCTGGCAACCTTGAGTGCCAGCAGCAGCGATGGCTGAAGGGCAGCTGCTCGCTGGCTTTGATGCCGGACAAACCCACACCAGCTGCAAACTGGCTCGACTGACGAGCACGGGAGCGCTGATCCCCATCGCCCTGGGCCAGGGTCCGGGGGTTCGCCATCTGGCCGCACCAGGAGCTGAGGCCTGTTTCCAAGATGCTCTCCAAACGAGCCTGCGCGATGGGCTGATGCAGGCCGGGCTGGGCGGCGAGCAGCCCCTCGCCGCAGCCGGAGTGGGGGCCAGCGGCATTGAGAGGGGCAGCGCCGTCCAAAGCCAAGGGGAGGCCTTGGCGGCCGCCGCCCTAAAGCTTCCCCAGCCCGCTGTTCAAGTCAGCGGTGATGAGCACACCGCCCTGCTGGGCGCCCATGGCGAAGCCGCTGGCGTGCTCGTCATCAGTGGCACGGGCTGCATTGCACTAGGGCAAACGAGCTCCGGACACTGGCATCGCACGGGTGGCTGGGGCTGGCTGCTGGATGGGGCGGGCTCCGCGATGGATCTGGGCCGGGACGGCTTAGCGATCAGCGTGCAGATGGCCGATGGACGGCTGAGCGAGACCTCCCTCAAGCACCAGCTCTGGCAAGCCCTCGGGGTCAGCACCCCGCAAGAGCTCAAGGCCGCCGTCGTAGCCGAAGGGTTTGGCGCGGCCGGCTTTGCCCGGCTAGCTCCCGTGGTGGACGCCTGCGCCGCAGGCGGGGATGACCACGCCCAACGCATCGTTGAACGTTCAGCGCTGGCCCTCAGCCAGATGGTGCGCACCATTGCCTCCACCCTCGAGCTGCAAGCTCCGCGGGTCTGTTGCAGCGGCGGCGCGCTCACACACTTGGGGACACTGCGCCGCGCCTTCGCCGCGGACCTCGAGCAACGCTGCCCCGGTGCTGCCTTGGTGGCCCCCAAGGGCGATGCCTGTGATGGCGCCCTGCAAATGGCCGTTCAGGCGGCGTTGAGGTGCTGATCGGCGAGTTCCGCCAACTGGCGACTCCAATGGTCGACATCAGCCTGCTCAGCCGCCTCCACCATCACCCGAAGCAACGGCTCGGTACCGCTGGCCCGCACCAACACACGCCCAGTAGCGTCCATCGCCGCTTCCGCAGCCTGCACAGCCTCAAGCAGCGGCGCGCAGCTCTCCCAACCGGTGCGCCTGCTGCGATCCGGAACGGTGACATTCACCAGCTTCTGGGGATAGGGCTGGAAGCTGCCATCGAGCCAGTCGCTCAGGGAACCCCCCTGGGCCTGAATCAATCGCGCCACCTGCAGCGCCGTCAGCAGACCATCACCACTCATGCCGTGGCGGGCCGAGAGGATGTGACCGGATTGTTCACCGCCCAGGGACGCGCCGAGTTGCTCCATGGCGGCATGCACGTATTGATCACCGACGGCGGTGCGCTCCAGCACGCCACCTCGCGCTTGCCACGCACGCTCAAAGCCGAGGTTGCTCATCACCGTCGCGACGATCCGGTTGTCCGGAAGGGCCCCCTCGGCCATCAGGGCCTGGCCCCAGAGGTAGAGGATCTGGTCGCCATCGACGACCCGACCACGGCCATCGACCGCGAGCATCCGATCGGCATCGCCATCAAAGGCAAAACCCATGGCCGCCCCCTGGGCGATCACCTCCGCCTGGAGAGCCTCGAGATGGGTGCTACCGCAGCCCTGGTTAATCCGGGTCCCATCGGGCTGGCCATGGAGCACCGTTACGTCGGCTCCCAACTCACGGAAGACCCGTTCGCCGCAGCTGGTCGCCGAACCCCAGCAGAGATCCAGCACGACCTTGGCGCCATCCAGCCGAGCTGAGCCGACGCTCTCCAGCAGGCGCTGGCGGTAGTCGTTCAGTAAATCCGGGCGCTGCTCAATCCGTCCATTGGCGCTGAAGCCGCCCAGCACATCGCCACTGCCATGCAGGCCCGCTTCGATCTCGGCCTGCTGCTGCTTGGCCAACTTGGCCCCGCAGGCTCCAAAGACTTTGATGCCGTTGTCATGGGGCGGGTTATGGCTGGCCGACACCATCAGGCCGCCACTGGCTCCGAGCTGACGAATGGCGCCGGGAACGGCAGGCGTGGGACACAGGCCGATATCCAACACCTCACGGCCCGCTGCGGTCAGCCCAGCAGCCAAGGCGGCCACCAACATCGGTCCGCTACTGCGGGAATCCATTCCCAACACGACCGGACCACCGGCAGGGAGGACCCGACCGCACCAGTAGCCAACCTGCAGGGCCAGGGCGGGCGTGATCACCTGCCCAACCCGGCCGCGGATGCCATCGGTTCCAAAACTCGCCGTACCAGACGGGAATGGCGCCCCAAGCGGAGACATGGCGAGCTGATGGATCAAGGCTCGCGGCAGGTTACGCCGGGTTTGCGATGCAAGCGGAGCGCATCTCACCAAGAATGCGCAGAGTTATCCCACTGCTTTGGCCCAGCGCCCCCGTTCCGCTGAAGGACGCCAAAGCCTTCTGGGCACAGCACTGCTGGGTCTCTGCTGCCTGGGAACGGGTGTTGCACTGGCCGCCGGGCGGCAGGTTCTGGTGCAGCTGGCTCCGCCCCTCACCCCCAACAGCAGCCCAGCCGAGCTGACCCGCAGCCGCAAACACAGCCTCGATCCAGACCGGCGAAGGGATGCGGCACTGCTGCTGAGCGCTCAAGCCAAGAGCAGCCCTGAGGATCGGCGCCATTGGCTCCAGGGCCAGGGCTGGGGCAACCGCGGCAGCAACAAGGTGCTGGCGGCGATCAGCCTCAAACGCGCGGCCCTCGCAGCCCAAGCGAGTGGACGTCCCCAGGAAGCCCAGGCCCTCTGGGCAGAACTGCTGCGGCGCTTTCCGCGGGAACCCGCCAGTGCCGATGCCCTCTATGCCCTGGGCCGGCAGCAACCCAAGTTGCGGCTGACGCTGCTGGAGCGCTTTGCCGCCCACCCGGCGGCCCTGGCGGCAGCCCTCGAAGCAGGCGATGCCCTGCACCTCGCCCGCTGGGGTGCCCGCTGGCCCGGAGCCGAAGCGCTCCTGCTGCAAACCTGCGAGACCCGTGCCGCTGCGCTCAGCGCCGAAGACAAGCAGCTACTCGCCGCGGGGCTCGCGCAACTGGGACGGAGTGAAGCCGCCCTGCGCTGCCTTGGGGACACGCCCGCCACAGCAGAACTACAGCTGCGCCTGGCTCAAACCCTGCTGCGGGGGAACCGCGCGCAACAAACGCAGGCCGAAGACTGGCTCTTGCGCATCGCCCAGAGCGAAGGCCCGCAGGGTGCAGAGGCAGCACGCCTCTTGGCGCAATCTCCGGCAGCAGGAGCGGTTGAACGGCTCCAACAACTGCCGCCAACCCTCCAGGACAGCGCCCCCGTGCAGGCTCGCCTTGCCGAAGCAGGACAGGTCGATCCGGCCACCGTGCTCAGCCGCTGGCCCAATGACCCAGCCAGCTGGGAACTCCAGTGGAGCGAGGCGCGCAAGGCCTTGCTGCAGCGGGACTGGCGCCAAGCGAGTGGCTGGCTCAGCCATCTGGAGAGCGCCAACCTGCCCGCACCTCTAGCGGCGCGCCAGTTGTTCTGGCGCGGCTGGAGTGCCCAGCAGCAGGGAGACCAGGCGAGCGCGGAGCAGTTCTGGCGGCAAAGCCAACGGAGCCAACCCCTGGGCTACTACAGCTGGCGGGCCAGCGAACGTCTGGGACAGTCTCACCAGGAACTCACCAGCACAGAGCCGCTTCAGCCCTGGCAACCCCTGGCCAGTGGTGACGCACGCATCGATGCCCTCTGGCAGCGGGGGCAAGCACTGGAGGCCTGGGAAAGCTGGCGCACCAAGCAAGGGGGCAGGTCCCCCAGCCGACCTGAGGACGTTCTGATCGAAGGTCGCCTGCGCACGGCAATCGGCGATGACTGGACCGGACTCGGACAACTCGAGCGGGCCAGTTTTCGCCTACCCCAGATCGGCTGCCGGGGACAACTCGAGCGGGAACGGCAGCTGCACCCCCGGCGTTTTGGCGCGGAACTGGGCGCCGCCAGTGAAGCGACGGGTGTCGATCTCGCCCTCTTGCTGGCGGTCGCCAAGCAGGAATCCCGCTTCAGCCCAAGTGTGCGCTCAGGGGCTGGAGCCAGTGGCCTGCTGCAACTGATGCCAGCCACCGCCAGCGAACTAGCGGGCGAACCCCTGGACCATCAGGCCCTGAGCGATCCAGCCCGCAACGCAGCCCTAGGGGCGGCCTACCTCAAACAACTGCTCAGCAGCAGCGGGGGCAACCTGTTCCAAACCATCGCCAGCTACAACGCTGGCCCCGGTGCCGTCGTCAGTTGGCTCCACTCTCGGGGCTTTGATCTGCAGCGCGAACCGGAGCTCTGGACCGAGGCCATCCCCTACCCCGAAACCCGGCTGTACACCAAAAAAGTGCTGGGCAACTACTGGAGTTATCGGCGGCTCGCAGAAAGCGCCGAGACCCTCTGCCGCTGATACCGGCCCCTAAGCAAAGACAAACCCGAGATGGGCATACAGGGAGCGGCCCACCAGGATTCCCGCTAATACCCAACTGCAAAGGACAAAGGCTCCGAGCAGGGGCGCCGGTGCAATCCGAAGCCGGGTGAGATCAAGCCGGGCGAGCAAGACCGCCGAGGCCAAGACCAACACCTCAGAGAGCACCGCCAGGTGCAGGAGGTAAAGGCCCCCGGTGATCACCACCAGCAAGGTCACCACCAGGGTCAGCGCCTTACTGGCCGCCATCAACTGCGAGAGCTCCCGCAAAAGCAGATCGGGCATGGTGCAGAGCACAACCACCAGAAGGGCCTGCATGCACTGCAGCGGCCAGAACCAAGGCCCTGCGAACTCCTGCTGCACCGGCGTGCTGGCCTGGGTCAGCAACTGCGGAGACACATCAGCCCAGTGCAATCCCATGAAGGCGCTGACAGCAAACAGCACCAGCAACATCGGTGCCCGCAACGGCAGGACCAGGAAGCGAAGAACAGCAGTCACAGGGCGCATGGACGGGCGCATCACTGGGCAGCGCCCACAGCTTGATCCAACACCAGGGCGATCGCTTCAAACGGACACGAGGGGATGCATTGCTCGCAGACCAGGCAGCGCTGCGCATTGAACTCCAGTCGCCAATGGGGAGCAGTGAAACTCAGGGCACCACTCGGGCAAACGCTGCTGCAGATGCCGCAGTCCACACAACGCTGGGGATCAATCGCGATCTCACCGGAGGCCCGGTTCAAGCCCAGGCCTTGGCCCTCTAACCACTGCTCAGCCGCATCGAGATCATCGATGTCGCCGGAGAGCTCCACCACCATCGTTCCGCTCTGGTTCGGAGCGATCTGCGCCCGCAGGATCTTGGCGGCGATATCAAATTCGACCGCCAGGCGATAGGTGATCGGCTGATGCACCGCCTCCCGCGGGAAGTGAAGGGTGATGCGGCGTTTCAAGGGCGCAACTCAGCCACCGTCAGGGTATCGACGCGGAATGGGAACAGCCCTGGCAGATTGGCGCCAAGCATCAACACACCACCTGTGGACAGCAACACGGCAGCCCTGGGACGGCGCGAGCGCATGCTGCTGGCTGCGGTGGCCGCCCTTCTGGCCCTAGGGCTCTTCCTTCTGCGCGGCGGGCTCTCACCGGCGGCACCCCTGGAGAAGCTGGCCCGCCAGTCGCTGGAGCCCGCCGTTGCCCTCAGCAATGGCCGGCCCAGCGTGGTCGAGTTCTACGCGGACTGGTGTGAGGCCTGCCAAGCCATGGCCCCAGCGATGGAGAAGGTCGAGAGCCAACACCACGATCAACTCGATGTGGTGCTGCTGAACGTCGACAACCCCCGCTGGCAACCGGAGGTGGATCGCTACGACGTCAACGGCATCCCGCAGCTGGAATTCTTCGATGCCAGTGGCACCCGCGTGGGCCGCGCCGTCGGCGCCCGCAGCCAAAGCGAATTGGAAGCCCTGACTGAAGCCTTGGTGGCAGGCACCCCCTTGCCGGCCATGGCGGGTGTTGCCGAGACCAGCCTCCTGCCTCAAGCGGAGGCAACCACCATGGCAGGCCCCCGCAGCCACAGCTGAGTTCCCCAAAGCCCGTTACCCTGCAGCACCAGCTCCCCACGCCATCGCCCGCCCATGAAACGCTTTCGGGTTGAGCTGATTGCAGCGACCCCCAACCCCCAGCAGTGCGTCTATGCGGGGATGCACCAGGACTACAGCGAAGGGTTTGTGGCGGCCGATCGCGCTGAATGGCCCGATGAGACCAAGGCCGGCGAGATCTGCGTCAAACGTCTCCTGGCCGGTGAGCGCGGTCACTACGGTCCGCTGGAGCACGCCCAGATCGTGCTGAACGTGGGCTGGTTCCCCCACTCCGTGATGCAGCAGGCCCGCACCCACCGGGTGGGCGTGAGCTTTGACGTCCAATCCATGCGCTACACCGGCGAGCGCATCTGCCGGGCGGCCAACGGCGAGCTGGAACTCGAAGAGGTCTTCTACCTACGCCCCGAAGGGCAGTACAGCGATCGACAAGGCAAGAAATACACCTACAGCGCAGACGAGCGCGCCAAGGATCTCGCCCTCTGCCAAGCCGCGGCCGAGCGCTATCGCGACATGCTCGCGGCGGGGTTCGCCGAGGAGCACGCCCGCGGCATCCTGCCCTTCGATTACCGCCAGCACTTCGTGGTGAGCTTCTCGCTGCGGGCGTTCCTGCACTTCATGGACCTGCGCGCCAAGCTCGATGCCCAGGAGGAAATCCGGGTGCTCTGCGATCTCATGTGGCCCCACCTCCAGGCCTGGGCCCCAGAGATCGCGGCTTGGTACGAAAAGACCCGCCTGCACAAGGCGCGCCTGGCGCCTTAGGGCTCAGACCTTGGCCAAGGTGACCCGCTCGGGCTGGTGCTGGTACTTGCCAGCCCGGTCCTTGTAGGTCGTCTCGCAGGGATCACCCTCGAAGAAGAGCAGCTGGCAAATGCCCTCGTTGGCATAGATGCGGCAGTCCGCTCCGGAGGAATTGCTGAACTCCAGGGTCAGGTGACCTTCCCAACTGGCCTCAGCTGGGGTGGTGTTAACGATGATCCCCAGGCGGGCATAGGTGCTCTTGCCCAGGCAAATCACGGTGATGTTGGGAGGGACGCACATCTTCTCGAGCGCCACACCCAATCCGTAGGAGTGGGCTGGGAGGATGAAGTACGAGCCGTCCTCGTCCTCGTGCAGAGGCACCGGCTCCAGGTTGGCGGGGTTGAAGCGCTTGGGATTCATGATCGTTCCGGGAACATGCCGGAAGATCAGGAACTCCTGCGGGGAGAGGCGCAGGTCGTAGCCATAGGACGAGCAGCCAAAGCTGAGAACCGGCTTTTCGCTGTTCTCCGGATCAAGATGACGAACCAGCTGCGGCTGAAAGGGCTCGAGCATGCCCAAGGCGGCCTGCTCGTTGATCCAACGGTCGTTTTTGAGCATCAGAAACCTCGGCGCAGCTGGGTGACCTGATCGGCCATGGCCAACAGAGCGGTGGGCATGGAGGGCCCCGTCAGGATCACATCCAGGTGGGACGGCCGCTGCTCCAGGGCTGAAACGACCTCCGCCTCGGACAAGTAGCCCAGTTCGACGGCCAGGCCCAACTCATCGAGCACCAACTGATCCAGCTGACCGCTCAGCAGCTGCTCACGGGTGTACGCCCAGATCTCGCGCACAGCCTCGACATCGGCCTGGGATGCCGGCACGGGATCAGCCAGGCAACCCGCCACGGCTGGCCTCAGCCACTGAAGGCGGCCACAGAGCCAAACACTGCTCTCCAGCCCCTGATCGACCCCACCTTTGAGGAATTGGCTCACCAGAACGCGGCTACCAAGCCCGGCACTGCGCAGGGCCTGACTGAACACCCCACTGAAGCTGCCGCGGAAGGGAGCGGTGTGCACTTGGAGCTGGCCCTCCTGCTGGGCCGCCAGGCGCACGCTGCGCGCGGGGGCCGACGCCGGGACCACAGCCAACGGACGCAGGTGTCCAGCACGGGGCGTGGCTGCAATGCTGGCCGTCATCGAGTGCATGGCTGCCGCTTGGGATCCTGAATGTAGCGGCGTTAGGCCGTCCGGCAAGCAACAAGCACTACCTGTAGTGCAAACACCCGTACCATCGAGGCACTGAGCCAGCCCGCGATGAGCAGCACCCAACCCAGGCGGGACGGCCGCAGCGCAACGGACCTGCGCAGCACGCGCTTCGCTTGGGATCCGATGGGCTTCGCCCTGAGTTCCGTCACGGTGTACACGGGCAACACGGCTGTGATCTGCAGCGTTTGCTTAGAGGAGGGTGTTCCGAAGTGGCGTAAAGGCTCCGGCAAGGGCTGGCTGAGCGCTGACTACCGGCTGCTCCCCGCCAGCACCCCCAGCCGGCAGCCACGGGAGCTGATGAAGCTCTCCGGTCGCACCCAAGAAATCCAACGCCTCATCGCCCGCAGCCTCAGGGCCTGCCTGGATTTGGAGGCGCTAGGGGAGCGGACCCTGCAAATCGACTGTGACGTCCTTCAAGCCGATGCCGGCACCCGCACCGCAAGCATCACTGGAGCCTGGGCCGCCTTAGCCGTCGGCCTGCAACGCCTGGAACAGCGCGGAGTGCTGGAACGATCGCCCCTGGTGGGGCAGGTGGCGGCGGTTTCCGTTGGCCTCGTGGATGGCGCCGCACTCCTCGATCTCGACTACAGCGAGGACAGCCGAGCAGAGGTCGATCTGAACGTGGTGATGAATCAAGAGCAACATTTGCTCGAAATTCAAGGCACCGCGGAGGGCGCACCCTTCAGTCGCCAACAGCTTTCCAGCCTGGTTGACCTAGCGGAAAGCGGCATCGATCAACTAATGCAGGCCCAGAAGCAGGCCTTGGCAGAGGCAGCAAATTAGTTTCAATGGCTACAGGGCGGCCCTGGACTGATCCGTAGGTTCCAGGCAACTCAGTCGCGCTGAAATGGTCGTGGCAACGCAAGGATTCAGCCGCTACTCCCCTAGCCCTACGACCGGTACGTCAGTGATCGCACCGATCGCGGGCAGTCCCCTGCCACCCAATGCCACGCTTCTGGATGTCATCCGGGGCCTGAGCGGTAGCACCACCGAGATCGTTGAGCGCGGCAAAACAATCTTTTTCCCCGGCGACCCCGCCGAAAAGGTTTATCTGCTGAAGCGGGGTGCGGTCCGGCTCTCCAGGGTCTACGAATCCGGCGAAGAAATCACCGTGGCACTGCTGCGGGAGAACAGCCTCTTCGGCGTCCTGTCTTTACTGACAGGCCAGCGTTCAGACCGCTTTTATCACTCGATTGCCTTTACTCGCGTCGAGCTGGTGACGGCTCCCGCCACCTCCGTCCGCAAGGCGATTGAGCAGGACCCGGCGGTTGGTCTACTGCTTCTGCAAGGTCTCTCCTCTCGGATCCTGCAAACCGAGACCATGATCGAAACCCTCACCCACCGCGACATGTCCTCGCGACTGGTGAGTTTCCTGCTGGTGCTCTGCCGCGACTTTGGCGTGCCCAGCAGCGAAGGGATCACGATCGACCTGCGCCTCTCCCACCAGGCCATTGCCGAAGCGATCGGATCGACCCGCGTCACGATCACCCGGCTCTTGGGCGACCTCCGCAACGACGGCCTGGTGCAAATCGACCGCAAAAAAATCACCGTCTTCGATCCATTGGCCCTCGCCAAACGTTTCAGCTAAACGGCTGAACTGGTGGCCGATCCCAGCTGCGTTCCAAGCCCCCACAACCGATACTGATCGTCGTCGCCCAACGTCGTGTCCGGCTGGATCCTGATCCTGACGTTGCTGATCCTCGGGGGAGTGCTCTCCACCCTGGGGGATCGGTTGGGATCCAAGGTCGGCAAGGCGCGGCTGAGCCTGTTCCGGTTGCGGCCCAAGAAGACCGCCGTGGTGATCACGGTGCTGACCGGCAGCTTGATCAGTGCCATCTCCCTTGGGCTGATGCTGCTGGTCAGTGATCGCTTGCGCACGGGGCTCTTTGAACTCGATCAGATCGAACAGCGCCTGCGGGACAGCCGCGATGCCCTGAGCTCAAGTCGCAAGGACCTGGCCCAAAGTCGGAGCGCCCTGCGCAGCGCAGAGAACGAGCGCAGCGAGGCCCAACGCCAACTCAAGGTGGTGGCCGAGCAGGCCAGCCGACTGCAGAAGGAACTGGCTCCCCTGATGGAGCAACGCAAACAACTGGAGGCCGAGCGCGATCGCCTGAGCCGTGACATCGCCGCGAAGGATTCCGATCTCCAGCGCAACCGCTCTGAGCTCGCCAAGCTCAACAGCAAGATCAAAAGCAGCAGCCAAGAGCTCGAGCGTCTCGAACGCAACCTGATTGCCCTACGTCAGGGTGATGTGGTGATCAGCAGTGGCCAAATCCTGGAGGTAGCCAAGGTACGGATCGAGAAGCCCAGCCAGGCCAGAGACGTGATCCACGCCCTGCTGCAGCGCACGAATTTGAACGTCTACCAGCGGGTGCTGCCAGGCGAAACACCGAACCGTCAAATCCTGTTGGTGCCGCGCAGCGACATCAGCAAATTGGAGACCACCCTCAGCAAACGCGGCGAGTGGGTCGTGAGTCTGATCTCAGCGGCCAATGTGCTCAAAGGGGAGCGTCAGGTCGTGGCCTTCCCGGATGTCAGACCCAACAAACGGGTGGTACGTAGTGGAGAACAACTGGCCACCACCGTGCTGGAGGCCGATGAGCGCTCCCCAGACCAGGTGCGTAGCCGCCTGAACCTGCTCCTGGCAGCAGCCTTTACCCGAGCCCAACGCCAAGGGGCCCTGGCCAACGGCCTTCAATTTGACCCAGCACGCCTCAATCAACTGGCTGAGGCCCTGGTCAACCGCCCCCTGGGCGAGACCGCCAAGCTCGAGGCCGTCTCCAGAGGCAACAGTGATCTGGCCGACCCGATTGCCGTCGACATTCGCTGGCAGCGCCCGCAATGACTTGGATCGGACTCGATCCCGGCCGCAGCAAATGCGGCTTGGTGCGCTCTGACCAGACCACAGGCCAGATCGAGGTTGCCGCCGTGCTCTCCCCGGAAGAGTGCTTCAAGCAGATTGCGATCTGGCGAGAGCGTCCGGGTCTTGAGGGTGTTGTGCTCGGCGATGGAACGGGCAGCAAGCACTGGCAGCGGCAACTCAACGACCTTGGCCTGGCTGTCCAGGTCATCCCTGAAGCGGGAACCACCCTGGCCGCACGAGCCCGCTACTGGCAGCTGGAGCCCCCCAGGGGCTGGCGGCGATTGCTTCCAGAAGGCCTGAGGTTGCCCCCAAGGGACTACGACGATGTCGTGGCTCAACTCTTGCTGGAGCGCCATTGGGGAACGGAGCTCAAGCGGGAACCTGGCTTGGTCGTCTTGCGCCAGCTCGCTGCCTAAAACCTGGCCCGCACGCTGAAGGCGTAGTCCCCACCCGCCTCCAGCTGGTAGTCCGTTTTCAACAGGAAGCGCAGCAGCGCGTCCTGGATCAAGGCCCGGCCGAGGGAAGGTTCCACCTGCAGCTCGCCGCGGTCAAAGAACCAGGCGAACGTCCACTCGAACCCTCCAGCGCTGACCTCACCCTCCAGCACCCGCTGGCTAAAGCTTTGGCGCAGCACCCGCAATTGCGCCGTTGTCGTGGGGAGGCGACTCACGCGGACTCAGGCAGTGGGTTGCTCGACCAGCTTGGCGGCAGAGGGAGCAACAAAACCGTTGAGCCTGTTACCAGCCCGCTCAAACCCCAGGCGCTGAATCAGATCCAGACCAGCCAAGACCTCATCAATGACCTCCTCGAGCACCGGCTGTTCGGCGACGGCAAAGCGGCCGAGGACGTGGCCGACAGTGCGCTGCTTACGCTCCACCGGATTCAAGGCAGGAGCGCCAATCCCGATGCGCAAGCGGGGGAACTCTTGGCCACCGAGATGGGCAATGGTGCTGCGAAGACCGTTATGCCCGCCAGCACCGCCCGAGAGCCGCAGGCGCAAGCGACCGAGGGGGAGATCCATGTCGTCCACCAGGATCAGCATCTGGTTGGGCTCGAAGCCAAACCAATCGAGAGCAGCACGAATCGAACGACCGCTGTCGTTCATGTAGGTCTGAGGCATCAACAGACGCAGGCGTTCGGCCCCTTGTCCCACCTCCGCAGCGAGGGCGTGGAGCTTGGACTGCTGCTTAAAGCTGCTGTTTTGACGCTTGGCCAGCTGCTCCAGCGCCATAAATCCGACGTTGTGGCGGGTTCCGGCGTACTTCTCGCCCGGGTTCCCTAAACCAACAACAAGACTCAAAGGAGCCATGGAGTCCTTCAACCGGCCGCTTGCTCGTCGTCGGCCTTGAGTTGAGGCTGGGGCTCTGAAGAAGCCTGGGTGACTTCCGCTTCCACCGTGTCGACCGCCTTTCGGAACTCCTGCTCGAATTCCTTCGAGGCCGACTGAAAACCCTTCAGGGTTTTTCCAAGGGTGCGACCCAGTTCGGGTAGGCGCTTGGGACCGAACACCAAAAGACCCACGGCGGCAATCACCGCCATCTCAGGCAATCCGATCCCAAAGACGTTCATCGGATCAGCCGATGCCGTTCCAGTTGACGGTGATGCCGTCGAGGATCAGGGACTTGTTGTACAGCTGGAGGATCACCAGCAGGAACACCAGGAACAGGGCCATGAACACGCCCATGACGGGGGTCGTGCCCCAGCCGGGCACAACCTTGCCGTACTCGGAGTTCAGGGGGCGAAGCAGATCTCCCAGGCGGGTGCGTTGAGCCATGTCGGGCTGTGCTCTCTGGCAAGGAGTAGGTCTCGTTACTGTAAGGGGCCTGGCCGCCTGAGCGGCTGGCCCCGTCGAGAGTTGTGATGGAAACCACCTCCCCAGCCATGTCCGTGGCACTGGCCGTCTTGGCTGTGCTGCTGGGCCTCACCGGCTTCGGGATCTACACCGCCTTTGGTCCTCCGTCGAAGCAGCTCAGCGACCCCTTTGACGACCACGACGACTAAACCAGCTCTAACGCGACGACCTGCCAGGGCTTGAGCACAAGAGCTCCGCTCTGCCAGGTCTCAGCATTCCCCCGGCGCCAACGCCGTGGCGAGTCCAGAGTCCAACTCTGTCGCTGAGGGCTGAGGTTCTGCAGCCGCAGCGCCAGCTGACCTGGGGTTGAGCCGGGCCTGCAGCTGAGCACGCGGATCTGGGGATTGGCTGGACCCATGCACTCCATCAAGTCGATCGGAGCGAAGACCTCCGCCTGCTGGGCCGCCTTTTGGGCCGGGCGAATCCATAGCGGTTCTCGAAAACGCTGCGCCAAACGAGGCACCCCGGCCGACGCCCACCCGGCTGCACAAGGGACCAACGCGAGCCGAAGCCGTTGGTGTCCGTTATCGGCCGAGGGGTCAGGCCATGTGGGTGCTCTGAGCAAGGACACCCCCAGCTGATCGGGGGTGGCGGAGACGCCCTGGGGCCCATCCAGCAACACCGCCAGACCACCCGCTCCGGCCTTCGCCTGACTGGCCAGCCAACTGATGGCCGTCACTTCCCAGCGTGCCTGCTCCCTGGCCGTCAGGGCCTGGGCCGGCCGCTCAAGCACCCCCGCAGAGGTATCTGCGGCATAGCGCTGAGCAACCTGCGCCAAGGGCAATTCCAGCCGCAACAGCTCATGGCGCTGGCGCCAATCGACCGACAACGCCAGCTCCAGATACGGCGAGGCGGCCCGCAGCTGAATGTCGAGTCGAAGCGTGCTTTGGCCGCAGCGGCCGCGGACGACAAAGCGGCAACAGAGCGGCCCCTGCTCCACCAGTTCCGGTGCTCCCTGCCAAGTCAAAGGCAGTGGCTGCTCGCGGTAGTCCGCCGCAATGTCCCAGGCATCCCAAAACTCGCCCTGATCGCTCCAACGGCGCCATTGCAAAGGGCCCGAGAGCTCGGGCACACCATCGGCTCCCCAGAGCTGCTGAACGCCGTCCGCCCCGATCTCGACGCGCACCAATCCGTTGTCCAGGCGCCAGTGCCCAGCGCTCGCCTCGCACACAACCGGGTCTGTGATTGCTGCCGCGGCCTGCGGCAGCCCATCCGCGCGCTCCAGAGGAACCGCCTGAACAGCCGAGTCCAAGGGGAGCTGAACCCATGTCCCACCGGCTGGACGCCCCTGACTGGGGAGCTGCTCCGGGGCCCCCTCGATGCACCAGGCGCCAGCGGGCAGGCGCAGGGTGACCCGCTCCGCAGGCTGGGGCTGGAGTTGCACCAGCCACCAAGGTTCAGCTCCGCCGCGCGCGGGCAGCAGCGCCTGCAGCCCGTGATCGCGCTGACGGGCTGCCAAGCGCCGCGCTTGGCGCCACTGCGGTTCCGCCTGCTCAAACACCTCAGGAATTGAGGTGCCTGGAAGGATGTCGTGGAACTGCTGAAACAGCAGCGTTCGCCAGTCCGCACCGGGCTGCTCGCTGCCGCGGAGGTGCAGCAGGGCCTGCACCCAATCGAGCTCCCGAAGCAAGCGCTCGAGGGTGCGGTTATGGCGCTTTTGATCCGGGCGGGTGGTTGCACAGCCGCGGTGCAGTTCGAGGTAGAGCTCGTCTCGCCAGACCGGCAATCGGCTAGCCAGGGGCTCCAGTCCCTCGAGATATCTGCGCAGGGTTCCGTGCTGCTGGGGGCAGGCCACGGGCTGCTGCTGCCAGAGGGCCAGCTGCTCCAGCATCTCGGCGGTTGGGCCACCGCCGTGGTCGCCAACCCCCGGGAGCCATAGGGCCTGATCAACACCAGTCGCCGCCTGCCACTGCTGGCGGTAGGTCTCCATCCCCTGGGGATCGCCGCCCGTACCGATGGGAGCCGTAGCCAGGGCCAACAGCTCCGAGCCATCGGCACTGCGCCAGCGAAACAGGCGATGGGGGAAAGGGTTGCTGCTGTTCCAGGCCAACTTATGGGTGCAGAACCAACGCACTCCGCTCAGCTGGGCGATGGCAGGAAGCCCGGCTGCGAAGCCAAAACTGTCGGGCAACCAACAGAGCTCATGCGTCCACTGGGGGAAGCGGCTGTGGCTGTAGGCCTGCCCCTCCTCAAACTGCCGCAGCAACGAGGGGACCCCAACCAAGACGCAATCGGTTTCCACCCAGGGGCCATTGACCGGCTCAAAACGACCCTGTGCCGCGGCCGCTTGCAGCCGGGCAAAGAGCGCCGGACGGTGCTGCTCCATCCAGGCGTAGAGCGCCGGGGTGGAGTGGGCGAAGTGGAGCTCTGGGAAACGCTCCATCAACGTCAGGGCCGAATCGAAGGTGCGAATCGCCGCCTGCCAGGTGTCCGCCACCGGCCAGAGCCAGGCCAAATCCAAATGGGCGTGGCCCAAGAGATGGAAACCGCCCGGGGGGCGAGCCTGGGCCATCCGCGCCAACAGGTTGGGAAGGGCTCCCTTCTCGAGCTCTGGCTGCAACGCTGCCAAGGCATCCCCAGAGAAACGCGAGGCGCCCAGAGACAGAGCTTGGGCCGCCAACACCCCAGTGGGGTCCGAGAGATCCGTTGGCTCCTGCTCGAGCCGGCTGTGAATCAAGGCCCCGTCGTCATGCAGCGGGGAGCGCAGCCGCAGCTCCAGCTGCAACGGCTGGCCTTCCCACCAAGGGGACGGCAGGGCCCAGCGGCAGGCGCTGTCGAACAGGTCGCCCTGGTGCACCAAGGCCCCATCAGCCCATAGCTCCACGGCATCGGCCCACCAACAGAGGGCCAGACGGGCACGCCGATCACTGCGCTGAGCCACTTGCCAGGACTCAGGGCAGACCAGCTGCAGGCGCAGGCTGATCCATCGCCCGCCGCGCGGCCAGCTCAGCAATCCACGTTGATGCCAGTCGGGGCGGTGGTATGCACCCCAGGGGTCATCCAGGGCCAAAACGCTGTCTCCGTCAGGCGCCTGCACGCTCCAGAGCGGCAGCAGGTCCCAACGGGTTTGTGCCTGAAACGTTTCAATCCAGGAGCGAACAGCGCCCTCTGGCCCCTCTGACATCGGTCAACGCGTTCACGACCCATAGGATGATGCGGCTGCCGCCGGCTCGTTCAGGGCCCATTTGGCGCTTGTCACTCCCTGTCACCCGCCGGACAGACCCATGCTTGCCCTCAAGATCTCGGTTTACTCGGTCGTTTTCTTCTTTATCGGGATCTTCGTTTTCGGCTTTCTGGCCAGCGATCCCAGCCGGACGCCCAGCCGCAAAGACCTGGAGGAGTGATCCTCAGGTGGGCTGAGCAACCGGCACCACCTCGGCCTTTTTGACCAGTTAGCCGTGGCAAGATCGCGGCCTTACGCGACCCCTTGGTGACTCAGCTCCGGAAGAGACTGATCCAAGGGGTTTCTGCATGTTCCATTGCCGCCACGAGCCTGGTCCCCTTGGGTGCTGCCTGGGCGGCAGAGCCGGCAGCGGTCACCCCTGTTTCAGTGCTCACCCAGGCCAGCGCTGATCAGTCCCCACCTGTGGTGATCAAGCTGCTCGCCAACGAGCAGGGCTTTGATCAACGCATCAACCGTTTCGTCGCGCGAGGCGATGTCCAAATTGACCTGGCCGGGGGCCGGGTTCTGGCGGATCGGCTGGAATACGAGACCGCAACACGCACCCTGCTGCTGAGCGGGCGCGTTCGCTTCCAGCGCGGTGAGCAGTACTTCCAGGCCAACAGCCTGCGTTACAGCCTGATCGAGAACAGCGGCGATGCCGATGCGGTCTATGGCGTCCTTGATTTCGACACCAGTGAGGTCGACTTCGATCTCAAGGCCTACCCCTCCGTCGCTCTGCCCTCGCTGAGCTACTGGCCAACCTCCAGCCCCTACGAGAAAGCGACGTTTGGAACAGCAACGCCAGAGCTGATTCGCAAAGGCCCCCGCGGAGAGATTCTGGTCAGTGCCGACTGGAGCAACCAAGCCAGCACGGCTGAGCTGGCGCTGACTCAATCGCCGCTCGAAAGATCCGGCGAATCACTGCTGCCGGGGTTAGCCCTCAACGGAGTCACCAGCCCCGAACAACTCCTGGGTCTACCGGAGCGCCCGGACCTCGCGGAGTGGCGCGTTCCACCGATTGCTGTTGCTCCTGCGGCTCAGTCGATGGCCTGCGCGCCACTGATCCCGCCCGTTCCGGATTGGCATCCCTATCCCCTTGCCCTCACGGCCTGGGGTTACGGACAAGCGATCGATGCCAACTTCGGCGACTCCTTCACCTTCAACGGGCGCTGGCGCCCAGAAAACGTCTGGGGCCTGAACTTCAACAAACGCCTGGTCGATGCGGGTCCCCTGGCCCTGGAATTTGACTCCAACGCCCTGCTGCACAAGACCAGCTGGCAGCCCGGCGGGGAGTTCAACAACAGCGAACCCTTTGCTCCGCTCCCCCCCAAACCTTTGGGGAGTTCACTGCAGCCCTGGGTCTACGGGCATGGCTGCAGCCCTGGCTGAGTCTGGGTTTCTTCGAAGGCGTGAGCCTTCTCACAAGCAACAGCCTCTACGAGCAGACTTTCCGCGAGAACTATCAGACCTTCCTCAATTACTTGGGCTTTGAAGTCGAGGCCCTGGTCAAACCCCAGTGGTCCGTGGTCGGCCGCCTGCATCACCGTTCTGGTGCCTACGGCACCTACAGCGGCGTCAGCGAAGGCAGCAACGCGTATCTCGTCGGGGTTCGCTACCGCTACGGCCAATCCCAGCCGCCGCGGATTGCGCCGCTGATGCCTCCGGCGGCCGGCTGTTCTGGCGCACCAAGCCCAGAGGCCGAAGAGGACATGAAGCCCCTGGCCGATCAGCTGAACGCCGTAGCTGAGGCCATGCCCTCCCAGGCCACCAGTGCTAGCCAACCCCCTGCAGTGCCAGCCCTTTCGACTGTCCCAGCCGCGGAACTCGAGGCGGAACGGCACAAGGCGATCGAAGCCACAGTCGATCAGCGCGTGAGCGACCTCTACTACGTCCGCAGCTTGAAAGTGGAGCGGCGCGCGGGAACACAGTTCGCCAGCCGCGCCGAAGAAGAGGAGGAATTCGGCACGGTTGAGCCAAGTCAGTTGGCGAACCCCAATGGGGATCAAAAACTGATTGAAGGCTTCATCAGTCGCTGGCGCTTTCAGGCGGCCCGCATCTGGATCACGCCGAAGGGATGGACCGCAAATCGCGCCGCCTTCAGCAACGACCCGTTCACGCCAGCGCAATCCTGGATCGATCTCGAGAGCGTCGTCGCTGTTCAAGAAAGCGATGAACGCACCAAGATCAGCGCCAAGCGCAGTCGCTTGATTCTTGAAAACCGTCTTCCGATTCCGATGCGGAAGAACATCGTCCTCGAAAAGGATCAACCCGCCGATAACCCTTGGGTCATTGCGGATGACGGCGTGGATCGCAGCGGCATCTACTTCGGCTACAACCTCAAACCGATTGAGCTCGTCAAAGCAAAGAGCTTTAAGAAAGCAAACGGGATTCAAGTCGATCAGCAGTCCTTGAGACTTGAGCTACAGCCTCAGTTCATGGTGGCTCGAGCTCTGAATGGGCAGGTCAATAGCTTCGTTCTCCCCGGAGATCCCATTGGCGGTCCTACAGGATCACAACCCGCTCAGATTGGCGATTTGTTTGGCGCACTCATCAAACTAAAAGGATCCATATTTGGCTACTCAACGAGCGACTTTACCGTCAGCCTGCCAACACTAAATCCCCAAAACATCGCCAACGGGACTAGGAGCTGGGGCGATTTCTCCAGGGAGATCTTCATCCCGAAACTCGGATTCATTGGAGGCGGAACTTACACCACACGACTCTTCGGGGCCTATCGCTACAAAACCTACAATGGCTCCCTAGGCCAACAGGATGTGTATTCCGCGTTGGGGGCATCTCTTGAGAAAAAAGGTGAGCTAAGGCCCTGGGGAAAGATCAACCACAACTATTACTGGCGCGCAGCCTTCGGCAATTTCCAAGGCACCGAATTCGAGACCTCCAACCTGATCGACAGCACCCGGGGCAGTTTCTATGGGGCTGTGAACAGCAGCTTGCAGCTCTGGCGAGGCAAAGCGGGGGATCGGGACAACCCCAGGACCACCCAAAACACTCCCCGTCCGATCGAGCCCGGACTTCGGCTCAACACCAACACCAACGTCCGGCTCGACTACTACGGCGACGGAACAAGCCAAAACACCATCACCCTGACCGGCGGTCCGACGCTCACCTTGGGCCGGCTTGAGAAAAACTTCTTCGACTTCACCGAGATCTCCATCTCAGGCGGCGGCAGCCTCCAGCAAGGACAAAGCCCCTTCAGCTTTGATCGCAATGTCGACCTCGCCACCCTGGCCTTCGGCTGGAAGCAACAGCTCTTTGGTCCATTGCTCTTCAGCGGTGGTATCGGCTTCAACGTCGATGGCAATTCGGGCTACTACGGCGACATCACCGGATCCTTCGCTGAGCTGATCTGGCAGCGCCGCGGCTACGAATTCGCCATCTACTACAGCCCCTACGAGCAGGTCGGTGGCGTTCGCGTGAAGCTGAACGACTTCAACTACAGGGGGACGGGCCTGCCATTTGTGCCTTACACCCCAACCGATTTCACCAAACAACGCCAGGGCCTCTATTGAGGCGGTAACGCCGGCAACGGGCTGGGTCCATCCAGCAGTTCACCGCCGACCATCACCTGGCTGCCGGTGAAATCAACACCGACAAGGATGGCCTGATCGAGCTTCAGCCCAGGGGTCAGGGCCTGAATCATCACAGCTCCGCTCAAATCGGCGCTGCTCAAGTTGGCTCTCGATAGATCCGCATTGCTCAGCCGGGTCTCCTGCAGCCGTGCAGCCTCCAAGTTGGCTCCACTGAGGTCAGCCCCCTCCAAGTTGCTGCCCCTTAGGTCAGCCCCGCGCAGATCCGCTTCACGCAGATCGATGCCGTTCAGCATCAATCCACTCAGGTCCGCCCCGCGCAGATCACAGCCTCGGCAGTCAGACCAAGCCGGAGCAACGAGCGCCGGCGCCGCCGGAAACGGCTCCACTGTCAAGGGAGCAGATCGCCCGGCGCCAGGACCGCCAATGAAAGCGAGCACTAGAGCGAGCGATCCGCCCCTCAGCCAATCGCTCGCCATGGCCCCTACGCCGCTATCTCATTCATAGACAGTGGAGCAACTGTCCGCCACGGATCAGGCGGCTTGGAACTGACGCAGATAGGGAAGGCGCTGGGCCGTGGCCTTGAGTGCGTCGTCATTGGCCAGCAACTGGCCCGTGGCATCCCACTGGCCGCTCAGCAGCATCTGCTTGGGACCCGCCGCCAAGGTCAACGCCCACTGCTGGTCGCCGCACGAGAGCGTCAAGGCCTCAACATCAACGACAAACGAAGCGGCCGCATTGGATTCAGCGACGGCCTGAATGGCCAGCATGGTGTCGTGGTCGGCTGAGAGACAGGGGATCCCCAGCGCCAAACAGTTCCCGTAGAAGATCTCAGCGAAGCTCTCGCCGACCACGGCCCGAATGCCCCAACGCATCAAGGCCTGAGGGGCATGCTCGCGGCTGGAGCCACAGCCGAAATTGCGGTTCACCAGCAGCACGGAGGCCTCTTGATGCTCCGGGCGATCAAAGGGATGGGCACCGGCCAACTCAGCGCGGTCATCAGCGAAGGCCGCGGGCCCGAGGGCATCAAAGGTGACGCACTTGAGGAAACGGGCAGGAATGATCCGGTCGGTGTCGATGTCATCGCCGCGCACCACAACGCTGGTGCCAGAGACGCGGCCGATTGAACCGGAGGGGAACGAAGTGGAGCTAGCCATCGGTTGAGAAGAAAAACGCGAGCAATCAGGCGTTGAGCAACGCGCGCACATCACTGACGCAGCCATGAATGGCTGCCGCGGCCACCATCGCTGGGCTCATCAGCAGGGTGCGGCCACTGGCAGAGCCCTGACGTCCCTTGAAGTTGCGGTTGCTAGAGCTGGCGCTGATCTGGCGACCTTCCAAACGATCAGGGTTCATGGCCAGACACATCGAGCAGCCCGGCTCGCGCCACTCAAAGCCCGCCGCTTCAAAGACCTTGTCGAGACCTTCAGCCTCAGCGGCGGCCGCCACCTGCTCGCTGCCGGGGACCACAAAGGCCTTGATCCCTTCTGCCACGTGGCGTCCCTTCGCCACCGCTGCCGCGGCCTGAAGATCGCTCAAGCGGCCATTGGTGCAGCTGCCGATGAAGCAAATATCCACGGGCAAACCGGCGATCGGGGCGCCGGGTTGCAAATCCATGTAGCGGTAGGCCTCTTCCGCCAGGGGCCGCTCATCGGGCTCGGTCTGCTCGAGGGTAGGCACGGCCTCGTCGACCCCGATCCCTTGGCCCGGGGTGATGCCCCAGGTGACCGTCGGAGCAATGGAGGCTGCGTCAAAGCGCACTTCATCGTCAAAGACCGCGTCGCTGCCGCTGGCCAAGCCACTCCACCAGCGCACCGCCTCAGCCCAGGCCTCACCGCTCGGAGCGAAGGGCCGGCCCTCGAGGTAGTCGAAGGTGACTTGGTCGGGATTGACGTAACCGCAACGGGCGCCGCCCTCAATCGCCATGTTGCAGAGGGTCATGCGCTCCTCCATCGAGAGGGCCTCAATCGCTGGACCGGCGAATTCATAGGCGTAGCCCACACCACCCTTCACCCCCAGGGTGCGGATGACATGCAACACCAGGTCCTTGGCGTAGACCCCACGCTGCAGCTGACCATCCACCCAGATTCGGCGGACCTTGAGCTTGCCCATCGCCAGGCTCTGGCTCGCCAGCACATCACGCACCTGACTGGTGCCGATGCCAAACGCAATCGCGCCGAAGGCCCCGTGGGTGGAGGTGTGGGAGTCGCCGCAGGCCACGGTCATGCCCGGCTGGGTCAAACCCAGCTCGGGTGCAATCACGTGCACGATCCCTTGGCGACCGCTGCCGATGCCGTGCAGGGTGATGCCGTGCTCGGCGCAGTTGGCCTCGAGGGTCGCCAACATTTCCTCCGCCAGGGGATCGGCAAAGGGGCGCGCCTGGGAGGTGGTCGGAACGATGTGATCCACCGTGGCGACCGTGCGCTCGGGGTGCCGCACCGCCAGGCCCAAGTCCTTCAAACCAGCAAAGGCCTGGGGACTGGTGACCTCGTGGATCAGATGCAGGCCGATAAAAAGCTGGGTGGCCCCACCCGGCAGTTGGGAGACCTGATGTAGATCCCAAACCTTGTCGTAGAGGGTGCCGGAGCTCACGCCGATGCCTGCAGCGGAATCGACGAGCCTACTCAGGCCAACTGCAGCCTCAATCGGTTGAGGGCCTCACCGGCGCTGAGGGTCTGAATCCAGGTCCGCCCGCGACTTGTACCGAAGCGCACCCCCTCGCTGCTGCAGCCATCCGGACCCGCGATCGCCAGATGCACCAAGCCCACGGGTTTCTCGTCGCTGCCACCACCGGGTCCAGCCACACCGGTAATCGCCAGCCCCCAATCAGCACCCGTTGCGCGCCGCGCTCCTTCCGCCATCGCCTGCGCGACCGGATCACTCACGGCACCGTGGGCCTGCAACAGCTCCGCCGGAACGCCCAACAGTCCCTGCTTCACGCCATTGGCATAGGCAATCACCCCACCCAGGAACACATCAGACGCCCCAGAAACAGCGGCCAAGGCCGCGCCCAATCCACCACCGGTGCAACTCTCGGCAACAGCGACCGTCTGCCCCCGCAGCCGCAGCTGTTGCAGAACAACCTCAGCCAGGCTCTGCTCATCCACACCAAAACAGCTCTGCCCGGTGCGGCGTCGGATCTCGCGCTCCACGGGCAGAAGCAGGGCTTCAGCATCCGCCTGATGCTCGGCCCTGGCCGTGATGCGCAACTTAACCTCCCCGGCACCGGCATAGGGGGCCACGGTCGGGTTGGCCTGCTCAAGCAGATCCGCCATCTCCTCCGCCAAGGCTGATTCCGAGACCCCCCAGAACCGCAGCATCCGGCTGGCAAAGACCCCCGCGGCCAAGCCGGACTGACGCAGCCAGGGGGCCGCGGTCTGCTGCCACATCGCCTTCATCTCACTGGGAACGCCCGGGAAGGTCAGGACCGTGAAGCCTGGAACTGGGCTCCAGATCATTCCCGGGGCCGTTCCGGTGGGGTTCGGCAGCACGGCAGCACCCTTGGGCAAAAAGGCCTGGCGGCGGTTGCTCGGGGAGCAGATTCGGCCGCGAGCAGACAGGCGTGCCTGGATCTCGGCCCAGATCTCGGGATGCTCCACCAAGGGGGTCCCAAAAGCAGCGGCGATGGCCTCCGTTGTGAGGTCATCGGGGGTGGGACCCAGCCCCCCGGTGGTGATCAAGACGCGGCACCGCCCAGCCGCCTGCCGCACCTCAGCCATTAAGCGCTCTCGGTTATCCCCCACCACCATCTGGCGTTGGTGGGGCACCCCAAGGGCTGCCAATTGCTCCGCAATCCAGCGGGCATTGCCGTTGGTGATGTTGCCCAGCAGCAATTCGCTGCCGATGCAGAGGAGCTCAGCCGTCAACGCCCTGGTCCTGCTGGGCCCGCTCACGGCTCAAGCTGCGGCGGCAGATCGTCACCGCCGCAATCAAGACCGCGGTGGCCAACGTCAACCAAAGGAAACGCAGTTCCGCCCCGGCAAAGACCAAAGCCAGAGCCGCCAGCCACTGGGTGAAGGCATAGATCAACAGCACCGTGCGGCGATGGCTGAAGCCCGCCCTGAGCAAGCGGTGATGCAGGTGGCGGCGATCGGGATAGAAGGGGGAGTGCCCCTCGCTCACCCGGCCCATGATCACGGCGGACATGTCCGCCAGCGGCAACGCCAGGATCAATAAGGGGAACAGCAGGCTGACGCTGGTCAAACCCTTTGCCGGGCCAATGATGCTGATGGCGGCCAAGGCAAAGCCCAAGAAATAGGAGCCGCCATCGCCCATAAAAATCTTGGCTGGATTGAAGTTGTGGCGCAGGAAGCCGAGGCAACTTCCAGCCAATGCCGCGGCCAGCAGACCAGGGGCCGGCTGAGAGAGGCTGTAGCTCACCGAAAGCAAGGCAACCGCTGCAATGCCGCTAACACCGGCGGCCAGGCCATCCAAGCCATCGAGCCAGTTGATGGCGTTGGTGATCCCCACAAGCCAGATCACGGTGAACAGCAAGCTCAGCGGTTCAGAGAGGGGAATGACCCCTGCACTGCCTGCGAAGGGCAGGTCGATGGCACCAATACGAACGCCTTGGCTCCAAACCGCCATGGCCACAGCGACCTGACCTGCGAGGCGGGGCAACGGGGGCAAGGCAAACAGGTCATCGGCCAAGCCAATGACGAAGTAGCAAAGGGAACCGGCCAGGGTGGTCCAAATCAGTGCATCCCGCTGAGGCGGCAGCTCCACAAAGCCACCCAGACGCCAGATCAAGAGCAGCCCGAGCACAAAGCCGGAAACGATGCCAACACCCCCCAGGCGCACCATCGGCGTGGTGTGCTGCTTTCTGGGGTCAGGCTGGTCAATCAGGCCCCAGCGCAGCCCGAGTTGCCGCACCAGAGGGACGATCAAGGCGGTCAGCAGTGCAGCGCTTCCGAAGGCCAGAACAGCGGCAAGATCCGGCCGGCTGGAAATCATCGAAGGCGGTGCTCAATGCAGTGCGCAGTAGCCCAAACAAAAGGCCCTGCCAGCCAAAGCTTAAGCAGGGCCTGGGAGTTCGGCGATAGCCAAGGCACCCCTGAGGGGCCAGTCGCTCAAGCGGGCTGCAGCTCGCGCTGGTGGGCGTAGAGGGGGAAGCGCTCACACAGTGCAGCGACGCGCTGGCGGCAACGCTCCTCGATGCCGGAGTCCTCGGGATTCAGCAGGCGATCGGCGATCACATCGGCCACCTCACGGAAGGCCTCTTCGTCGAAGCCGCGGGTGGTGCATGCGGCCGTTCCCAACCGCAGACCACTGGTCACGAAGGGGGACTGGGGGTCAAAGGGAACGGTGTTCTTGTTGGCCGTGATGTGCACATCGCTCACGAGGAGGTCGGCGACCTTGCCGGTCATGCCGATGCCCCGCAGATCCAACAGGACGATGTGGTTGTCGGTGCCCGCACTCACCACGTCAATGCCGCGCTCTTTGATGCGAGCCGCCAGGGCTTGAGCGTTGGCAACCACCTGTTTGGCATAGGCCTTGAAGCTGGGCTGCAGGGCCTCACCAAAGGCCACCGCCTTGGCCGCAATCACGTGCTCCAGGGGGCCGCCCTGGCTGCCGGGGAAGACGGCTTTATCGAACTGCTTGGCGAACTCCGCATCGCGGCAAAGGATCAGGCCGCCGCGGGGACCGCGCAGGGTCTTGTGGGTGGTGGTGGTGACCACATCACAGACGGGCACGGGGTTGGGGTGCACGCCCGCAGCCACCAGACCCGCGATGTGGGCCATGTCAGCCAGCAGGTAAGCGCCGACCTCATCGGCGATGGCGCGGAAGGCCTGGAAGTCGATCGTGCGGGGATAAGCGGAGTAGCCGCAGACGATCAGCTTGGGCTTGTGCTCGAGCGCCAGCTTGCGAATGGACTCGAAGTTGAGCTGCTGGGTGGTCTCATCGACGCCGTACTGGACAACGTTGAACCACTTGCCACTGACGTTGACCGGTGAACCGTGGGTCAGGTGACCGCCATGGCTCAGGTCCATCCCCATGATCGTGTCGCCGGGCTTCAACAGCGCCAGGAACACCGCGAAGTTGGCCTGAGCACCGCTGTGGGGCTGGACATTTGCCCAGGCCGCTCCAAAGAGCTCCTTGGCCCGCTCAATCGCCAGCTCTTCGATCGCATCGACGTGCTCGCAACCGCCGTAGTAGCGCTTCGAGGGCAGACCTTCGGCGTACTTATTCGTGAGAACAGAGCCCTGGGCTTCCATCACAGCCTGGGAGGCGAAGTTCTCCGAGGCGATCAGCTCCAGGTGGGTCTGCTGACGCTGCAGCTCCTTGCCAATCAGGGCAGCGATGGCGGGATCGCTGGCAGCCAAGGGGCGATTGGTGGCTGCTGCGGTGGACTCCGCCATGACAAACCAGGGCTCAGGTTGACCTGAATCGTAAGAAACCGCAGCACTGCACGCTGGCCGGTGCCTCGCCAATAAAAAAGTCGCCCCGAAGGACGACTCTTTGAAGGCGCGCCTGGAGAGATTCGAACTCCCGACCCTCTGATCCGTAGTCAGATGCTCTAATCCGCTGAGCTACAAGCGCCTGCGCTTGCAACATTCTGCCCACATCGAGGGCCCACACGTCAACCGACCAGACTGGAGTCAACGAGGAGCCGCCCAGACATGCCGATCCGTTGGTATGGCCCTGCCAACCCTGAGGACCCCACCTACCGGCACTTCAACCGGATCGTGAATCTGGTGCTGCACGGCATGGTCTTTGCCGCCCTCAACAGCGGCCTCTGGTTTGTCCAGGAAATGCGGCACCCCTGGAGCCACCTCAACTGGCTCACCAGCACCTGGGCCGTGCTGTTGATGGCCCACCTGATCAGCGTGGCCGCGCAACGTCCGAAGGCGTCATCCTGAGCGCAGCTCTGAGCTCGGCTGGCATGGCCCTCTCCCCTGGCGAGATCCGCGACCTTCAACTCGCGATTGCCGATCGCCTCTACATCCAAATCGGAGGCTGGCATCTCTACCTCGGAGACGCTGGCCTCGCCGAAACCCTTGCCATTGAATGCGCCGCCAGGCTCGATCAAGGCGCCGGTGTCTGCGCACGGCAGTCCCTCGAAGCCGTGCAAGTGCCGATTGGTGGCGGGAGCAGCAAGCTTCCCCTGGCCCGCCTGGTCCCGGCCGGACAACTGCAGGACCTGGAGGATCTGCTGGAGAACCACAGTTAGGGTTGCTCCCACCTGCCAGGGCCCAGTGCTGGTCATCGAGGTCACCAACGCTCGCGAGGTGGTGCGTCAGCGCATCGGTCGTCTGGGCAGCCGTTTGATCGGCAAAGTCGTCGATGCGGAGGCCCAGGTCGAGAAAGCCTTGATCCAAGAAATGGAAACGGCCTTTCGCGACTTCGGCATCGAAGCCCGCATCTACTCCGTCGATGGTCCAGCGATGGTCGGCAAAAGCCACCTGGAGCTACCGATCCAAGTCCGCGAGGAGCGGGTCGTCGAGCTCTAACCTCGGCCGGGCAGACGGGCACGCAGCTGACGGCCGATCTCTAGGGCCTCAGGCACCTTCGCGCCGCCTGCAATCAAGCCATAAGCCAAAAGGCCCAGGCCACCGCTGAAGCTGCACTGCAGCACTAAGCCGAGCAGATCCTGGGGCCAGGCGATTGCCTGGGCCGTCGCCCAAGCGATCAAACCAGCCACCAGAGCGGCCGCCAGCAAGAGCACGCTGTCCCGTGCCCAGTTGGCGAGCGGCATCCCTGGAACGCGGCGCTGCAGGGCCAACAGCAAACCAAAGCAGGTGATCAGATTCACGCCAACCGTGGCGAGCACCAGCCCAGGCGCCCCGAAGTTCAACGCGGGCAGCTGCAGCCCCCAGGGCGTCGGGCCACCCACCAGGACCCAATCGAACAGGGCATTCAGCGCGATCCCCGCCATCGAGAAGCGAAACGGGGTCGTGCCATCGCCGAGGGCATAAAAAACACGCACCAGCACGTCCCGCCCCAGATAGGCCGGCATCCCCACGCCATAGGCCATCAACAACCCACCCACCAGGGCCGCCGCTCCTGCGTTGAAGGCGCCGCGCTCGTAGACCAACGCGACGATGGGTCCCGCCAAAGCCACCATGAGCGCCCCAAGCGGGAGCATCGAGGCATTGGAGAGCATCAAGCCCTGTCGAATCCGAGCGATCAGCTCCGGGCGATCCCCAGGGGCGGTTAGCCGGGCAAAGACCGGCAGAAGCGGCACCAGCAGCGCATTGGAGAGCAGACCCAAAGGGGTCTGCACCAGTAGGTTCGCGTATCCCAAACCCGCCGCCGCACCGACGATCCCTGAGGCAAAGAAGAGATCGGTAAAGACGTTGATCTGCAACATCCCCGATGAGAGGGTGGCCGGACCCATGACCTGCAGCACCTCCTGAACGCCAGGGTGCTTCCAATCCCAGACCAGCTGGAATTTGTTCAGCCCCTGCTTGGCAAGGGCCGGCAGCTGAATCAACCACTGAAAGATGGCCCCCAGCAGGGTCGTTCCTGCCAAGACCGCACCGCCCAGGAAGGCGTACTGGGGAAGAGCAATGTCGGAACCCAGGTGCAACCACAGAATCCCCAGGCCGGCGATCACCGCCACGCTGGAGAGCAGGGGACTGACCGAGGGCAGCCAGAACTCATCGGCGGCGTTCAGGGCCCCAAAACCCAGCCCAATCAAGCCGGCGAACAGCGCCATCGGCGCCATCCAACGCAGCTCCAGCACCGCGATCGCATGGCGCTCGGCATCCAGCCCCGGACCCACCAGGTCGATGAGCGGATCAGCAGCCACAAACAACAGCAGGGTGACGCCAATCAGCGCCGCACCGACCAGGGTGTTGATGGCGGCGAGGACATGGGCACCTTCTTCGCGGGGACGACGGGCCAAGGCGCTGACCATGGCGCTGTGGAACGGGCCGTTAATCCCTCCGAGCAGGATCAACAGAAAGCCCGGGAGCACATAGGCGTAGTTGTAGGCGTCGTAGGCCGCCCCCACGCCAAAGGCAGCGGCGATGGCCTGCTGGCGCACCAGGCCAGCCAATTTGCTGAGGGCCGTTGCGACCGCCACGATGAGGGCGATTCGCCGCAGTGAGCGGTTGGATTGGCTCATCGAGGCGCCGCAGGGCCCAAACTCGGGCGATTCTTGCCGCTCTGCATGCCAGCTGCCACTTCCCTGCCAGTCCTGGCACTGGAGGACCTGCATGAGGGGGTCCTGCTCAAGCGCTACAAGCGCTTTCTCGCGGATGTACAGCTGAGCAGCGGCGAGGTCGTCACGGCCCACTGCGCCAACACCGGACCGATGACCGGCGTGCTGCACGTCGGCGGGCGAGTCCGGCTGCGCTACGCCCCATCACCGACCCGCAAGCTCGCCTGGACCTGGGAGCAGGCCGAGGTGCCCGGTGCCGGCGGCAAGCCGGTCTGGGTCGGGATCAATACGGCCCTGCCCAACCGACTGGTGCGCGCCACGATCGAGACCGGCTGCCTTGAACCCTGGCTGGGTCCGATCGAGAGCATCCGCGCGGAGGTGGCCTATGGCCTCAATCGCCGCAGCCGCATTGACCTGCTGCTCAGCCCAGCAGAGGGGGCGGAGGACCCGCGACCGATTTACCTCGAGGTCAAAAACACCACCTGGTGCGACGGCGATCTAGCGCTCTTCCCAGACACGGTGACAGAACGGGGGCAGAAACACCTGCAGGAGCTGATGGGGGTCCTCCCAGAGGCCCGGGCAGTGCTGGTGCCCTGCCTGAGCCGCTCCGATCTCGGGCGCTTCGCCCCCGGCGATCAAGCCGACCCGCGCTACGGCGAACTCTTCCGAGAAGCTCTAGAGGCAGGCGTGGAAGTCCTGCCCTGCCGCTACAGCTTCAGTGCAACGCACATCAACTGGCTTGGAATGGCCAGCGTCCAAGCCCAGAGCGAGGGCTCATAGAGTTAGGGACCTCGAGCCAGCCGTTGTGGATACCCGCGCGTTTAAGCGATCGCTGCATCACTCAGATCGCTACAACCGCCGCGGCTTTGGTCTGGGGGAAGAGGTGGCCGGCAGCCTTGAGCAGGCTTACCAAAGCAATCTGATCGCCAGCATCCGTGAAAACGGATACGAGCTCAAACATGGTCGACTTCAGGTGAAGTTGGCCGAAGCCTTCGGTTTCTGCTGGGGGGTCGAGCGGGCTGTGGCCATGGCCTACGAAACCCGCAAGCACTATCCAACTGAGCGGATCTGGATCACGAACGAGATCATTCACAACCCCTCGGTGAACGATCACCTGCGGGAGATGGACGTGCTGTTCATCGACGTTGAGAACGGAGTCAAAGACTTCTCCAAGGTCGCCAGTGGGGATGTGGTGATCCTTCCCGCCTTTGGCGCGACCGTCCAGGAGATGCAACTGCTCAACGAGCGGGGCTGCCACATCGTCGACACCACCTGCCCCTGGGTCTCCAAGGTGTGGAACACCGTGGAGAAGCACAAGAAGCACGACATCACCTCGATCATTCACGGCAAGGTGAAGCACGAGGAGACCCTCGCCACCAGCTCCTTTGCCGGCACCTACCTAGTGGTGCTCGATCTGGCCGAAGCACAGCTGGTCTGCGATTACATCCTCGCCAGCAGCGGTGGAGCAAGCCCCAGCGCGGAGCAACGTCAGGCGTTTATGGAGCGCTTCTCTAATGCCTGCTCACCGGGCTTTGATCCCGACCGGGATCTCGCTCGCGTCGGCGTGGCGAACCAGACCACCATGCTCAAGAGCGAAACCGAAGAAATCGGTCGCTTGTTCGAGCGCACGATGCTCAAGCGCTTTGGTCCCGCTGAGCTCAACGACCACTTCCTGGCCTTCAACACCATCTGCGATGCCACCCAGGAGCGACAGGACGCGATGTTCGCCCTGGTGGATGAGCCCCTCGATCTGATGGTGGTCATTGGCGGCTACAACTCCTCCAACACCACCCACCTGCAGGAGATCGCCATCACGCGCGGGATTCGCTCGTTCCACATCGACACCCCTGAGCGCATTGGCCCCAGCAACCGAATTGAGCACAAGCCCCTGGGGACCGAGCTGGAGGTCGTTGAGCCCTTCCTCCCTAGCGGTCCGCTGCGGGTGGGCATCACCTCCGGCGCCTCCACTCCCGATCGCGTTGTAGAGGATGTGATTAGCCGCTTAATGGCCTTAGCCGACGCCTAGTCGAGCTGTCACAGACGCTGCAGAGCCGGGCCCCGAGCGCGCTTTACATTGATTCATCTGACCCACAGCCAGGCCCTCCAACAGAGCCTTCTGCGTTGATCTCATCGGTGACCACACCAGAACCTGAGGTCGACGCCAGCGACCTGCCCCTACGGCGCAGTGAGGACACGCGGGTGCGCTGCTACAGCAGCCAGTTCGCTGATGTGATGGAGATGCGGGCCCCCGCCAAAACCGTGGCGGCCTACCTCGATCGCCACGAAGGTTGGTTCCGCCGCTGCGCGGCGCCCATGGAGGTCAACAGCCTGGGACAAAACGGCTATCGGCTCACCCTCGGCCGCTTCGGCAACTTTGGCTTCGAAGTGGAACCGACGATTGGCCTTGAGCTCCTGCCTCAAAGTCAAGGGGTCTACCGCATTTGCACAGTGCCGCCCGAGCAGTTCCAACCGGGCCTGCGGGACCTGTATGACGTGGAGTTCAATGCAGCCCTCCGCCTGGAAGAGCAAAACGCCGAGATCCCCCAGACCGATGTGCGCTGGGAACTAGACCTCAGCGTCTGGATCAAGCTCCCGGCGGTGATTGGCCTCCTGCCCGAGAGCCTGGTTCAGAGCAGCGGAGACCATCTACTGCGTCAGATCGTGCGCCAAATCTCCAGGCGCCTGACCTGGAAAGTCCAAGAGGACTTCCACGCCACCCATGGGCTGGACTGCCCGCCAAGACGGCGGGCCCAGTTCTGATCAAGCGGGGCGGTTTTCCCAGATCTTGTTGAGGATCTGCATGCCGCTCACGGCTTGCCAAAGAAACAGGGTGAAGACACCCATGTTCAGCATCACGTGCAGCTTGCGGGCGATCAGATTGCCCTGCTGCATCAGCGGGGACAGGGCAGCCGCCATCGCGAGTCCGCAGGTCATGGCGATGCCCACAAGCAGGTGAGGGCCGACGAACAGCTTGCCGTTGTTCAAGTAGGTGACGGCCATGCCGCCAAAAGTGCCCAGCACCATCACCGCCAAGACGGCACTGCCATAGAGGTAATGGCGTTTCGCGAACTGCCCCTTGATCAGGGTCTTACGCGCTTCGGCATCAGCGGTACGCGTTTTCTTGGCCTTGATGCCAAGGAACATCGCGTAGCCGCTCAGGGCCAGCAGGCCCCACATGGCCAGCGGGTGCAGGAAGTTGAGATTGAAGGCGAGAGCTTCCGGCATGGAGCGCTGGCGTGGTGGACGGACCGCGCGACGCTAGATCAGTGCAGGAAATGGCGGCGGCCCGTGGTGACCATCGCCAGGCCCAACTCGTCGCAGGCGGCAATCGAGTCCGCGTCGCGGACGCTGCCCCCGGGCTGAATCACGGCCGTGATGCCGTACTGGGCCGCCAAGCGAACGGTGTCATCGAAGGGGAAGAAGCCATCGCTGGCCAGTACGGCTCCACGGGCCTTGTCCCCAGCGGTCTCCAGGGCAATCTTGGCCGAACCCACGCGGTTCATCTGACCGGCGCCGATGCCGAGGCTTTGACCGCCACGGGCAACGGTGATGGCGTTGGAGCGCACGTGACGCACCAAGCGCCAACAGAAGGCCAAATCCGCCAGTTCTTGGGGGCTGGGCTGACGCTTGCTGACGACCTGCCAAGCGGTCTCGTCGACGGGCTGATCGTCCAGGTCCTGCACTAGCAGTCCACCCAGGATGCTGCGGAGTTGTTGCCGGCTGGCCCGCTCAATCGCCTCCGGTGCCAGCTCGAGCAAACGCAAATTGGCCTTCGCCGAGAGCAGCTCGCGGGCTTCCGGATCAAAGGAGGGCGCAACCACGCACTCTAGGAACAGGCTGGTCAAATGCCCTGCGGTGGCCCCATCGACGGGACCATTGATCGCAACAATGCCGCCAAACGCCGAGAGGCGATCGGCATCGAGTGCTCGCTCAATCGCATTGGCGCTGCCTGTCCCAGTGGCCACGCCGCAGGGATTGGTGTGCTTGACCACGACCGCCGCAGGCTTAAAGGCGTTACCCCCCGCAGGCTGTCCGCCGTAGCCGAACTCGCGCACCGTGGCGAGGGCAGCCTCGAGATCGAGGATGTTGTTGTAGCTGAGCTCCTTGCCCTGGAGCTGCTCGCCAGCACCCAGACCAGCCCCAGGCTGGGCGTACCAGGTGGCGCTTTGGTGGGGATTTTCGCCGTAGCGCAGGCTTTGGCGCGCGGGCAACTCCAGGCTGAACGTGCCGGCGCTCTGGGATGCCAGCTGCGCACTCAGCCACTGGCTGATGGCGGTGTCGTACTCAGCGGTGTGACTGAAGGCTTCCAGGGCCAGCTGACGCCGCAGCTCAGGGCTAATCGCTCCAGCTGCCAGGGCCTTCAGAAACGTGGGATATTGCGCCGGACTGGTCAGGACCGCCACGTCCGCATGGTTCTTGGCAGCTGCGCGCACCATCGCTGGCCCGCCGATGTCGATGTTCTCAATCGCCGCGTCCCAGCTGACATCGGGCCGAGCAATCGTCTCGCGGAAGGGATAGAGATTGACCACGACCACATCGATCGGGGCAATGCCCTGGTCGACCAGATCACTCTGGTGGGAGGAGTCCGAGCGCTTTGCCAGGATTCCGCCGTGAATCCGGGGGTGCAGGGTTTTCACGCGTCCCCCAAGGATCTCGGGGGCACCGGTGTGCTCAGCGACCTTGGTCACCGGAACCCCAGCGGCCGAAAACGCCGCGGCCGTACCGCCGCTTGAAATCAGCTGATAACCAGCCGCCAACAGCCCCTGGGCCAAGGGCACCAGTCCTTCCTTATTGGACACGCTGAGCAGGGCCGTGGGCGCCATGGCGATGCAGAGGTCGGCAGAAGGTCCAACCTACGCAGGAGCAGCTCCCGGATCCGCCCATGACCAGCCATCCCGACCAGCTCCAACTCGGGCCTGAGAACGCGCAACAGCGACTCGTTCTGCTGCACGGCTGGGGAGCCGATGCCGATGACCTACTGGATCTCGGGGAACTGCTCGTCAACCCAGAGACCAGCGTTGTCGCCCTGCGGGCGCCAGAGCCCCACCCCTATGGGAGCGGACGGCAGTGGTACGACCTGCAGCCCATCGATTGGGACGCCCTGCCCGCAGCACGCTCCAAGCTCCGTGCCCGGCTTCTCGCCCTCGCCGAGAGCGTCCCCCTCGAGCGGACCGTGCTGCTGGGGTTCTCCCAGGGAGCAGCCATGGCCCTTGATGTCGGCACAGCACTGCCCTTGGCCGGCATCGTCGCCTGCAGCGGCTACCCCCATCAAGGCAGGCAAGCTCCGCCTGCCTGCCCCCCCGTGCTCCTGACCCATGGCCGCCAGGATCCGGTGGTGCCGTTCATGGCCAGCGAAGAACTGCTGCAGCAACTCCAAGCCAGCGGACAGTCAGCGCAACTGCTGGCCTTTGACGGCGGCCATGGCATCGGTGAATCGCTCTTCCCTGAGCTCAAACGCTTCATCACTGAGCGGATCGCGCCCAGCCAAGGCCTGCCTGAGTGAGCAACAAAAAAGCCGGCCCCATCGGGAGGCCGGCTGATGCCCTTCTGAAAGCAGAGTCTGAGAATCAGACGAAGGCGTATTCGTACTCTTCCATTTCTTCCCAGTCGTCGGCGGCCATCGCCTCGAGACCAGCAAAGAGGTTGTCCTCGCCAATGCGATCGACGATCTCTCGCAGGGAAGGGAAGAGGAAGTGATTCTCCTCAGCGTATTGGGCACTAAACAGACCTTTTTCGCCCCAGAAGAAGCGGTCCGTGGTGTGCTCGTTACGACGCACGTTCACCAGAGCGGGAGGAACGATCCCTGACTCGGCGATGTAGCGACGGGCAGCCGTCACAGGCTTGTATTCACCGGTCTCGATGTTGTGAACACCGACATGGGCCAGGACTCGCTGGCCAGCAAGCCGGCGGCGGCTGATGCGCTTGCGCTTTTTGGACATGGTTCAGGAACCCCGAAGGGCGGAGGGGACGAAGAGACGAAGGCAAGAGACCTTCAACAACGCCCAAACGTCTGACAGCCCAAACTGACAGCAAAGCGAGCGTTGGCGTTCAACCAGCAAAGAGACGTGTCTCTCCTGCTGTAACCTCGATGCAACAAAGTTGCAAGCAAAGGCAGAAGCCATCGCCGTGCTGCCTGCGTCAGGCCGCTCGGTATTGGTCGATACCCAAAATCTTAAGACTTTTTCTCGGATTTGAACCAAGTCTCCGAAAAAAGTTCCGTTTAAGGCCGTGGACCACCACCAGAACGCCGCCTAGATGCAAGTCTCCAAGCGGTTTCTCGCGCTGCTGAAACAGCAACTTGCCCAATTCGCGGATCGTCCTGATCTGCGGTCATTGGTGGTGTACGTGGCCCTACCCAGCGCCACTGGAGAACCCTCCCTGCTCTCGATTGGCGGCTGGCCCAAGCAAGTCTTGGCCCTCGAAAGCGATGCCAGTAGGCCGTCGCCAGACGAGCGCAGCACGCGCCGTTGGCTCGCCCTGCGAGATGGGCCGCTCCTACTTGGAGCCCTGCGAATCGACACCGACTGCTGGCCCTGGCCCACGCCCCTGAGTGATCGGCTGGAAGCAACAGCGCTCTGCCTCACCGAAGCGCTCAAGCTCGATCTGGAGCAACAACGACTTGGCCGTCAACTGGCCCTGCGGGACGACCAGCTCAAGCTGCTGGTCCATCAACTGCGCAATCCCCTGGCGGCCCTGCGCACCTTTGGACAACTGCTCAGGCGTCGACTCGAGGGCGATAGCGCCAATCAAGCGTTGGTGGACAACCTGCTGAGCGAGCAGCACCAGATCAATCGCTATCTCGAAGCGATCGATCAACTCACCCAAACTCCGCTGCTGCCCCCCGCCCAAGACGGCCTGCAACCACTGCTGCTGCCGCCAGCCTTCAGCAGTGAGGACCTGCACTCCCTCAACCAAGTGCTGGAGCCCTTGCTGGAGCGCGCCGCTGGAACCGCCGCCCTGCAAGGCCGGCGCTGGGTGCCACCTGGAGAGCTTCCGACGCAAGCGTGCAATGCCGCAGCCGTCTCCGAAATCGTGGCCAACCTGCTGGAGAACGCCTTCCGCTACAGCCGCCCTGGTGGCGGCGTCGGCCTGGTTTGTCAGGAGCAGGGCGATCAGCTCGTCCTGACGGTTTGGGACGAAGGGCCCGAAATCCCCAGCGCCGAACGGGAGCAGATCTTCCGCAAAGGGGAACGGGGCAGCACCGGCCTTGCCTTCGACGGCAGCGGTCTGGGGCTGGCGCTCGGCCGGGACCTCGCGGAACGCATCGGCGGTGCACTGGAGCTACGGGTGCCGCCCTCCGGTCTCGATCCCAAACTGCCCAGCGCTGGCAATGCCTTCCAACTCAGCCTGCCGAAACGGCCAACAGCAACAGGATCCAACTAAGGCTCCACTCCACGCAGGCTCCGTAGCTGTCGCCGCTGTGACCGCCCAAGCGCCGGCCCAAAACCCAAGGAATCAACATGGCCGGCAGCACACCGAGCCAGCCCAACCCGGCCCATGGACTGAGGCCGAGTCCCAGCAGCAGGCCGCTGAGGGCAAAAGCCAACAACAACGAGGGCATCAATTCAGCCAGCAGACCCTGCCAATGGCGGAGGTGAAAAGCCGCCGTTCCCTCGCTCTGGCGCAGATAGGGAAACCACTGCATCGCAAACAGCGGTGAAACCCGCGCCCAAATCGAAGCCCAGACCAGGGCGAGAGGCGCCAGGGGGCCAAGCCAAGCCAACGCCGCGGCGCGCAGCAAAAGAGCCACCAACAGCGCCTGGACCCCGCTCGCCCCAACCCGGCTGTCGTCCATGGCCTCCAGACGGCGTTCAGCAGGGGCGGCCAGGCCATCGGCCGTATCCATCAGCCCATCGAGATGCAGCCCGCCGCTCAAACTGATGCCCAGGGCTAAGACCATGGGGATCTGGACCAGCGGACCCGCGGGCGCGAGCAGCTGCCACAGCGCTGCCTCCAGCAGCCCAATCGCCAGACCCACCCAAGGGGCAAAGCGGGCAATGCGCTCAAAGCGCGGCGTGACCCCGGGCGGCAGCGGAAGGACGCTGTAAAAAATCCAAGCTCCAGCCCAATCCCTGAGCATGCAGGCGGCCAGCAACGATGGGGCTAGATGATCCTGCCGCCTCGATGAGCTTCCACTTCGAGATCACGGCCCGCTGCACGCGCACCGCCGCCCGTTGCGGCTGCTTTCACACCCCCCATGGCGTCGTCACCACCCCGCGCTTCATGCCCGTGGGGACGCTGGCCACGGTGAAGGGCGTCACGCCGGCGCAACTCAAAGCGACCGGGGCAGAGATGGTGCTCTCCAACACCTTCCACCTGCACCTTCAACCCGGTGAGCAGATCGTGGCGGATGGCGGCGGCTTGCACCGCTTCATGGCCTGGGACGGACCAATGCTCACCGACTCCGGCGGCTTTCAGGTCTTCAGCCTGGGAGACATCAACACCATCAATGACCGCGGCGTGGTCTTTCGCTCCCCTCGCGATGGGGCCCGGATCGATCTCACTCCAGAGCGATCCATGGCGATCCAAATGGCCCTGGGGGCCGATGTGGCAATGGCCTTTGACCAGTGCCCGCCCTATCCCGCCACCGAAAGCGAGGTGGAGACCGCCTGCCGCCGCACCCATGCCTGGCTGGAGCGCTGCATCACGAGCCACACCAAGGACGATCAGGCCCTGTTCGGGATCGTGCAGGGGGGCTGCTTCCCGCACCTGCGCGAAGAATCGGCACGCGTCATCAGCGCCATGGGCCTGCCCGGCATCGCCGTCGGTGGCGTGAGCGTGGGCGAGCCCGCCGAGGAAATGCATCGGATCGTGCGCCAGGTCGGCCCCCTACTGCCCGATGACAAGCCCCACTACTTGATGGGCGTTGGCACCCTCCCCGAAATGGCCATCGCCGTGGCCAACGGCTTCGATCTCTTTGATTGCGTGCTGCCCACCCGCCTGGGACGCCACGGAGCGGCCCTGGTGGGCGGCGAGCGCTGGAACTTGAAAAACGCCCGCTTCCGCCATGACCACAGCCCACTGGATCCCAGCTGCAGCTGCCCGGCCTGCACGGTCCACAGCCGCGCCTACCTCCACCATCTGATCAAAACGGATGAACTGCTCGGAAAGATTCTTTTGAGCCTGCACAACATCACCCAACTGGTGCGCTTCAGCACAGCGATGGGACAGGCCATCCGCGACGGCTGTTTTTCAGAGGATTTCGCTCCGTGGGAACCAGCCTCTCCGGCCGCCCACACGTGGTAGCTTCCGTCCCTAGCCAACGACGAAACCAGGATGGCCGCCTACGCCCTGCAGACCCTGGCCCAGCTGCCCGAGGCCTACCAAGCCTTCGGTCCTCTGATTGACATCCTGCCGATCATTCCCCTGTTCTTCCTGCTGCTGGCCTTTGTCTGGCAAGCCTCCGTCGGCTTCCGCTGATTCCAAGCTGAGCTGAAGAGCGAAACAAAAAAAGCGGTGGGGGCCCATTGGGTCTCCACCGCTTTTTGCTTGCCATCCGGGATTAGCACCCGCGCAAGACGGCCCAGGCAAATTCCGGCAGCGCCAACATCCGGCGCCAACGGCTTGGCTCTTGAACGAGGCGATACAGCCATTCGATCTGCAAACGGCACATCCACTGGGGAGCACGCTGTTTCGCGCCCGACCAGACGTCAAAACTGCCGCCAACTCCCATCCAAATACCGGGCTGATCGGCATGCATGCGCTGGATCCAGGTCTCTTGGCGCGGCACACCCAAGGCCGCGAGCACCAGATCCGGCCTGGCCTCGCGGAGTTGCTGCTCAATGCCAGGCCACTGCTCCGGGCTTTGATAGCCGTGGATGCTGAACTGCAGGTTCAGGCCAGGAATCTCTTTTTTCAGCCGGGCCGAGACCAGCGCCATCACCTCGGGGCTAGCGCCCACCAAAGCCACACGCCAGCTGCGGGAAGCCGCCTCGACCAGGAGCTGACGGGCGAGCTCAATACCTGGACTGCGGCGCACCCGGTAACCCTGGCGCTTGAGAGCCCAGACCACACCGGCACCATCAGGGATCACCAGATCCGCCGCCGCGATCGCCCCACCTAGGGCGGGATCGGCTAGGGCCGACATCGTCATCTCGGCGTTCAAGGTGACGATCTGACCGCCCCCCGTTGCTTCAAGGCCAGGGCGGCCTCGAGCACATCGGCGGCCACGGCCACCTGCACACCCAAGACCTGGGCGGTCTCCCAGGCGGGCTGATCAAACGCATTGGGGCTGGCGGGAGTCGCCATTGATGCCGTCGTGGATAGGCCGCACGGGAGAATCTATGGCTTGCCTTCAGGCAGTGCTCGCCCATGACCCTCAGCAGCGCCCCGGTTGCGAACAGCGCCGCACCGCTGCAGCTGAGTGCCGCTGAGGCTTGGCAGCGCCTCCAAGAACTGGACCGGCAGATCGATCAGGTGGTGCTGCAGCGCCAACACCCGATCACCGGCCTGCTCCCCGCCAGCACCGCCAACAACGTCCACGGCAACTACGGCGATGCCTGGGTGCGGGACTGCGTCTACTCAATCCAATGCGTCTGGGGCCTCGCCCTGGCCCATCGGCGTCTGAGTGGCGCCACCGCCCGCGTCTACGAGCTGGAGCAGCGGGTGCTGCAACTGATGCGGGGTCTACTCAACGCGATGCTGCGCCAGGCCCACAAGGTCGAGCGCTTCAAGCAGACCCTCTCCCCGCTCGATTGCCTGCATGCCAAATACGACACCGGCAGTGGCGATCCGGTGGTCCCCGATGACGGCTGGGGGCACCTGCAGCTCGATGCCACGGCACTATTCCTTTTGCAGCTCGCCCAGCTGACCCGTTCGGGACTGGTGGTGGTTCAAACGAGCCACGAACGGGACTTCCTGCAAAACCTCGTCTATTACGTGGCTCGCGCCTACCGGGTGCGCGATTACGGCATCTGGGAGCGCGGGGACAAAGGCAACCACGGCCTCCCAGAGCGCAACGCCAGCTCCATTGGTCTGGTTAAGGCTGCCCTCGAGGCCCTGGAAGCCCTGGATCTCTATGGCCCCCACGGCAATGGTCAGTGCCACCTGCACATTCCCCACGACGCCATCGTGCGGCTGCGGCGCGCCCTCAGCGGCCTGTTGCCCCGGGAATCAGCCAGCAAAGAAGTCGATGCGGCCTGCCTCTCGGTGATTGGCTACCCGGCCTGGGCCGTGGAAGACAGCGCCCTGGTGGAGCGCACCCGCAACAAGATCCGCACCGAATTGGGCGGACCCTACGGCTACAAGCGCTTCCGCCGGGACGGCCACCAAACCGTCGTCGAGGACCACAACCGACTGCACTACGAACGGGAGGAACTGGCCCAGTTCGAGCACATCGAATGCGAATGGCCCCTGTTCCTGGCCTATGAGCTGATCACGGCCTGCTGCGAAGAACGCTGGAGTGAGGCCTGGAGCTGGCGGGAGCGGCTGCGCAAGGTTGCCGTCGACGTGGACGGCATCGAGCTGCTGCCGGAGGTCTATCTGGTCCCGAAAGCCAGCATCGAGGCTGAGCGCAAGCAACCAGGAAGCCAGGAGCGCATTGCCAACGACAACGTTCCCCTCCTCTGGACGCAAAGCCTGACCTGGCTCAGCGACCTGATGCTGCTGGGCCTACTGGAGCCGCAGCAACTGGACCCCAGCGAAAGGCGCCGCAGCCGCAGTCTGGGGGCGCCTCAGGTCCTGGTGAGTTTCGTCCCCGCCCGCGAGCACATCGCAGCGGCCCTGGAGCAGGCGGGACTGGCCGTCAGCCGCCCAGGGCCCAGCAACATCGCCAGCTCCCAAGAGCTCGGCCGGCGGATGGCCCAGGTGGGCGCGAATGCGCGACTGGGCCTGAGCGGTCATCCGCGGCTGCGCATGGAGACCATGGCCACCGCCCGGCTCTACCGCCAAGACGGCCAAACCCTGGCCTTTTTGCCAGCGGTGCTGGAGGAGGACACCTTCTATCTCTCCGATGACCCCGAGCAACTGGTAGATGCGGTCACCAACGAAATCAGTCAGTTGCAACGCCACTGGCGCGGCAGCGGGCTACCGCTGCTGCTGATCCCTGTCGAAGAAGGACCCTTCCAGCGCAGCCCTGAAACCTTCTTGCGGCTTGGGGAGACCCTGCGGAGCGGCGTGCTGAGTGGAACCGCGGTGCAACTCGGCAGCTTGGACGACCTGGCCAACCAAGCCTGCTGGGCGGAACTGCCCAATGCGCAACCGGAGGCTGCCGTCAGCGCTGCGGAGCCCATCCAAGGACTGCAGAGCAGCGGCCTGGACAAACCGCTGACCGCCGAACAAGAGCAAGAGCTGGAGGAATCCAGCCTAGATGCGCTGCTGGAGCGGCTCTGGCAAAGCGCCTCCCTACAGGAGCAAGCCGAGCTACTTGAGCTCTTGGTCCGCCGGCTCGGCCTCTCGGCCGTCCTGACCGGACCCAAGGGCCATGCAACACCCAAGGCCCTGTTGGAGGAGGCCTACCGCCGCGCCCTCAAGGATGGGGACTGGAACGTAGTGCGGCGCTGCGCTGGAGTCCTGGGCTTGGTTCATCCCCAGCTTGAAGATGCCCTCACCGATCTCTTGGTGCGCCAGAAACAGGTCGTTGTTGGACGCAACTACACCAACGACTCCCTGATCACCCAGCCCCTCAGCAGCAAGGCGATTGCAGCCATGATCCGCCTCTACAGCGGCGAGGACAGCCGCGAATGGGTGCTGCAGCAGGAACTCCTGCTGGCCCTCGATGGTCTGGCCCGACGTGATCCCGCCCTTCTCAGCGGCAGCCTGACCCTGCAGCTGGGGCAACTGCTGCTGCTGCTCACCAGTGAAGTGGCCGGGGAGCAGAACCTCTCACCGAGTGAAGCCTTCGAGGCCCTCTGCGACACGCCGCCCCACGCCATCGGACGGCGGCTCAAGCAGGTGCTCAGCGATGTGGAGCACGCCAAGGCCGCCCTGCAACGCAAGGAGCAACTGCACCTCAGTGGCCGGGTGAGCTGGGAGGCTCCTGAACCCTTGGAGGAGCTCGAAAAGGGTGAAAACTGGCTGAAACACCGGGAGCGCATGGGTGCGCTGCAGAACGTGCCCCGGGACTTCCACCCCGGAATCTGGAGCCTGCTGCACCACTGCCGCGGTCTGGTCATCGGCGACAAGCTCGAGCGCCGCAACCGGCTCGAGAGCGCGCCGCTGCTCAAGGAGAAGACTCCCGGCGAGCGCAACTTTGCGGTCCACGTCGAGCACCTGCTCAGCAAGATTGAGGCGCCCGAATACCGCCGCCTCTGCATCGAGACCCTGGTCACCCTGATTGCCTTCGTCGATGCCAACCCGGAGGTCAGCGTCGCTGACGACCTGGTGCTGGATGTGGTGATTGGCCACGCGGTCCGCGTCGGCTGGCAGCAGCGCCATCCGGAGACCGATCCCGCGGAGTACGGCAGCCACAAAGGCGATGCCTGGGATGCCTTCTATCGCGCCTCACCAGCTGACTGCCGCCGCTGGCAGCTGCTGGCGCTGAAAGAACTGGCGGAGATGGCCTGAGTTAGATCGGCTCCGGCAGGGTCATGCAGATGTTGGCCTGCTCGACGCACTGCTCGATCAGATCAGCCAGCAGCAGGGCCCGCGACGCCTGAGGGCCGTCGACGGCGGGCTTCTCCTCACCGCGAACGCACTGGAGGAAATGCTCCAGCTCAGCGACCAGGGGGTCCACCGGCGAGGTGCTGACCTCTTCGATGAATCCATCGTTGCGATACAGCAATTCACCGTGGTCAGCGCTGAAGGACTGGTGGGTCCGCCGGTGGATCTGCAGGCTGCGGTTGAGGAAATCGGTCTCCACCAGGGCGCTGCGGCAGTGGGCGGAGAGGCTGCGGATTTTGCGGTGCGCCATCTTGCTGGCGGTCAGGCTGGCGACGACACCATTGGCAAAGCCCAAGGTGGCATTGACGTAATCGATCGGACCATCGGCGCTGCGGCCGCCGGCAGCGGCAAGGCGAATAACAGGGGCCTGCGCCAGTTCCAGCACCAAATCGATGTCATGGATCATGAGATCCAGCACCACCGAGACGTCATTGGCGCGGTCCGGGTTGGGGCTGTGGCGGCGGGCCTCCAGCACAACAACCTCCTCGCCAGCTACCACCTTGACCAACTCGCGGAAGGCCGGGTTAAAGCGCTCGATGTGCCCCACCTGCAGCAGACGGCCGGAGGATTTCGCCGCTCGAATCAGATCGGAGGCCTCGTCTTGGGTCGCTGCGATTGGCTTCTCGATCAGGACGTGGACGCCCGCGTCAAAGCAGGCCATGCCGACGCGGTGGTGCAGGAGTGTCGGCACCGCGATGCAAACCGCCTCGACTTCCTTCAGCAGCTCGGTGTACTCCCCAAACCAGCGGCAGCCAAACTGCTCGACCGCAAGCTGACCGCGATGGGGGTCTGGGTCCGCAACCCCGACAAGCTCCGCATCCTTGAGCAGGCTGAGCACCCGGGCGTGGTGCCAGCCCATGTTTCCGATCCCGATGACCCCAACGCGGACTGGCTTCATGGCGTTGGTGTTCCGGCGCAGTAATTATCAGGGATCAAAGGTCGTCATCGCTGACGGGCTCTGCCAAACGGCGACTGATCTCTACACGGTCAATCCGGGGACCATCCATCGCGAGGACCTCAAATTGATGCCCCTTCCAGAACACACTTTCTCCGGGTGAAGGGATGTGCTGCAGGCGCTCCAAGAGAAAGCCGGCGAGGGTGTGATGTTCGTCGGATTCAGGCAACTGGAGGTTGAGCTCCCGGTTCAGCTCATAAATCTCCAGATCTCCGGCCACCAGCCAGCTGTCGTCCTGGAGCTGCTGGAGATCCTCCTCGGGATTTTCTGGATCCTCCTCTTCGCCGACGATCTCGCTGGTGAAGTCGGAGATCGTGACCAGACCCTCGGTGCCTCCGTGCTCATCCACCACCAGGAGAAGCGGTTGACCACTGCGAATCAAGGGCAGCAATTCAGCGACTGGCGTGGTCTCTTGAACCTTGGTGACCGGGGTGACATAGGGAGCCAACGGTGTGTCGCGCTGCAGAAGTCCCTTGGCAATCGGTTCCGCCAAACGCCTGAGGTCCAGCACCCCGCGCACGTCATCGAGGGAACTGCCCAAGACCGGGAAGCGGGCGTGGTGGGTCGTATGGACGGCTTCCATCAGCTCACCAAAGCGCACCTCCAAAGGCAAAGTGACCATGCCCGAACGGGGGACCATCACCTCCCGCACCTGGGTATCGCGCAGAGAAAAGAGACCCTCCAACATGTCGCGCTCATCGGGCATCAAGCCGGTGACGCTGTTGGACTCAATCAGGGTTTCGAGCTCACCCGCTGAGAGGGCCGGCACCAACTGATCCCAGTTGCGCGGCAAACCCAGTAGGCGCAGCACCCCATCACCCAGACGCTCCACCACCGCCAAAAACGGCGCCAGGGTGCGAATCAGGTTCTCGAGCACCGGGGCCAGCCGAAGGGCGGTGGCTTCGGGGCGATGCAAGACCCATGCCTTCGGCACCAAGCCGCCCAACAGAGTGGCCAAGAGCACGAGGACCGCAAAGACAGCGATGTCCCACCAGACCTGCTGGCCCGCGGCAGCGGAGAGCCGTTCCGCCAGGGCGCGGCCACTCCAGCCCAGCGCCAACAGGGCCATGGCCATGCCGAGCTGCGTCGCCACCAGGGCCCGGCGCAAACGCCGCTGCAGGCGTGCCACGGCGGTCGCACCAGCGTGGCCGTCCTCCTCGAGCAACTGCACCCGGGTCGGGCGCAGGCGAATCAGGGAAAATTCGGAGGCGGCGAAAAAGGCCAGCAGGATCAGCAGGGCCGCCGGAGCCAGAAATCGCATCGCCGAAGAATGGGGGTCGCGAGGATCGAACTCGCCTAAGGCGGATTATGAGTCCGCTGCATTCACCAGATTGCTAGACCCCCAGCGGGTGTGGTTTACCACAGGCCGCGCACGGGAGCAGAGAGGTTGCTGCAGCCGCCCTGGGGCAACCCCTGGCAGAAGCCATTGGAGACATCGGCCGTGCGCCAAGGCAGCGGGGTGCTCTGCTGATCCAGCAGCACTTGATAGGTGTTCTCGACCGCCGAACCGTCCCAGACGATCGTCTGATCGGGGAAACCCAGACCCATCACCCGGTTGCCCTCGCGGCCGCCCATGGCAATGCCGAGAACATCGGTGATCTGATTCAAGACGCTGACCCCGCGGGCATAGGGGGCGGTGTAGCTGAAGAAGCGCTGCTCCATCAGCTCAGCCGTGGTCGTCACCGGCCCGCAGCGACTCACCTCCACCAAGGGAGAACCATCGAGGGGCGCCTCGATGCTGGTGCGGCAGACAACGGGGCCGGCTGAAGCAGCCGGGATCAGCGATCCCGCCGCAGCGGCAGCAATGGCGAGTGCGCGGAGCAGCTGCATCCCTTGGGGCTCTGGGCTCTAGGCGCAAACTAGACAGACCGAGAGCTCGACGCCAGCGGAGTGACTACCACCGTTTCCCTGCCTTCCACCAGCACCGAACAGCGGCAACTGCTGCTGGAACTGCTGGCCACGCGGGCCTACCGCCACGGCAACTTCACCCTGGCCTCCGGTCGCACCAGCAATCACTACGTCAACTGCAAGCCCGTCAGCCTCAGCGGATTAGGCCTCGCGCTGCTGTCGGCCCAAATGCTGGAACTGGTGGAGCCCGGCGCTGTGGCCGTCGCGGGCCTCACCCTCGGCGCCGACCCCCTGGTCAGCGGCGTGGCCCAAGCCGCAGCCTTGGCTGGTCAAGCCCTGGATGCCCTGATCGTCCGCAAGGAAGCCAAAGGCCATGGCACCGGTGCCTGGCTGGAAGGGCCCCTGCCGGAAGCGGGCAGCCGGATCACCGTGCTCGAGGACGTGGTCACCACTGGTGGCTCCTCCCTCAAAGCGGTGAAGCAGTTGCGCGAAGCGGGGTATGTCGTCGAGCGCGTCGTGACGATCGTTGATCGCCAGGAAGGCGGTCTCGCTGCCATGCAGGAGGCCGGTCTGGAACTGCGCAGCCTGTTCCAGCTGGATGAAGTCGCAGCCGCACACCAGGCATGAGCGCAGCCAGCCGCTGGGGCACTCCCGTCAGCTTGATCCGCCTGGAGGGCAGCGACACCCGCCGCTTTCTCCACGGCCAGAGCAGTCAAGCGATTGAACTGGCCAAAGCCGGAGACTGCCTGCCGACCTGCCTGATCAGTCCCACGGCCCGAATGCGCGGCCTGGCGCTGGTCTGCGTCGATGACGCAGGCGCTGACCTGATCGTCATCGCAGGAAATGGTGAGGCCATCCGGGCCGACCTGGATCGCGTGCTCTTCCCCGCCGACAACGTGCGGCTGGGTGCGATTGAGCCGGCCACCCTCTGGCAGTGGCAGGGCGACGCCCAAACCGAAGACAGCGTGCTGCTGCGTCCCGGCGTCGACCTCGGCAGCGGTCCAAATGCTGCCGTTGTCTTGCAGCGATCTGACGAGGAGCTGCCGCCATGGCTCGCTGACCTTCCGGAATGGTCCGGCGAGCAGGTGGAAGCCAACCGCCTCCGCCATGGCCTGCCCGCCGAACCGAGCGAACTCAACGACGACACCAATCCATTTGAACTCGGACTGGCCCAGTGGGTGAGCCTGAACAAGGGTTGCTACGTGGGCCAGGAGACCCTGGCGAAACTCGCCACCTACGACGGGGTCAAGCAACAGCTGCGCTACTGGGAGAGCAGCGAAGCCCTCGAGCCCGGCACAACCCTGAGCAGCGCCGGCGGCGAGCGGGCTGGAGTGGTGACCTCCTCTCAGGGCGGCCGGGGGCTGGCGCTGATCCGCCGCTCTCAGCTCGAAGCCAGCACCCTGCACGCAGGCGGCACCGAGGTGACCATCAGCACACCCCTGGCCTTTATCGCGCCTCCAATCAGCGCTGGCGGTCAGGGCTGATCGAGAAGCCAACGGGCGACTACCCAGGTCGCCAGGGCATCGTCGTGGTTGTAGCGGAAGATCCGGCGCAGGTTCTGGCGAGAACCACGGCCATCGGTGCCGGCTCCCCCCAGGCGCCAGCGCCGCCACCAGAGCAGGGCCCGAGCGCCATCGACACCCTGCTGGCTCCAACGGAAGCCAAGCCAACTGGCCACTGCCTTCAGCCCGTAGCTGTTGGTGGGCATCCACCAGTGCTGGCGCACGCGCTGATGAACATCCAGCATCCGGGCCCGTAGGGCCTTGAGCTCCCGCTCGCGCACGCCCAGGCGTTGGCCCATCTTGACCAGGGCCAAGACCTCCGTTTCGCCGAAGTGCAAGACCGGCCAATCGGGATAGGCCTCGAGCAAACGCATCAGGCGCTGCCAGAGCCGCTCTTCGCCGTGCTCCAGCAGGGCCAGAACCGGGTGATAAGGCGCAGCGGAGGCCTGGGTCAGATCCGGCCAACTGCCATCGGGATTGCGCGGCAGCCGCACAAAGCCATGCAGGAAATCGTCACGGGCATCGGGATCCGATTCGATGTCGTAAATGAGCACCCCAGGTGCCTTCGCCAACTCCGGCAGGGCCGCCAGAGGGTCGCGCCGCAACGGTTCGCCCCTGGCCTGCACCTGGGCTTGGGTGACCAGCTGCGGCGCAATCTCGGCGTGCTGCTCGCCATAGGTCATCAGGCGATCCGCCAGGTCGCCTGGATCGGCCTCAGCCAGGGCACCGAGACGATCGATCCCCAGCTCCATCAACATGTCGCGCCGCTTGGCGCCGATCCCACTGACTTCGCTGAGGTGTCCCTCCTCCGCGGCCACTTGGTCACAGCTGGCCTTCCAACTGCAGAGCACGCACTTCTTGCGATCGGCCACCAAGGGAGGCGGCGTGGGCCGTCGCAGATCCTCGGCCAGGCGCTCCAGCGCTTCATCCAGCTGTCGCGGCAGGCTGCCAGCCAAGGGGACGGTCTCCTGCTGCAACCCCCGGCCTGATCCCGAGAGCACCAAGGCGGTTCGAACCGGTGCCTGTTGCACCTCCGCCAGCAACCGCCCCCAGAGGGCCAGGACGTAGCGGTGCTCACGCGTCGTCCGCCGTCCCGGCCGAAACAACACCGGCCGATAGCTGTGAGGCCCCCAACGGCTTTCGCCTTTGACCCTCTGGAGCAGGGGCGGGTGGGCCTCGACGCCTTCACCCTTCAGGCGCAGGCCCACCACCGCCGGAACTCCGGCCTGGGCTGCCGCCTCCCCGTGGCCGGGGCGCTCAGGGAACAAGGTCGCGAAACTGCGGCGCTGCTCATCGAGCTGCAGTTCGCGGTGGGACGTCCAGAGCCGCTGGTCGCTATCGCCATGGCAATCCAGCCAGGCGCGGCGCTTGCAGCGCAACCAACTGCGCAAGAGCCGGTCGTTGAGCAGGATCTGAGCTGGCACCCCCTGACGCTAGGTGGCCGCCGCAGGCTGCTAGCACGTGGAAGTCGCCCCTGCCCTGCTCCGATGGCTTCAACGCCCCTGCCTCTGGAGGCCAGCCCCATTGCCTTCGGCACCGACGGTTGGCGCGGCATCCTCGGCGTGGACATCACGGTCGAGAGGCTCCTGCCGGTTGCTGCCGCGTCCGCCCGGGAACTGGAGGCCTCAGCACCCGCCGGACTGAACAGCCGCGAGATTGTGGTCGGCTACGACCGCCGCTTCCTCGCACCGGAACTGGCTGAAGCGATCTGCAGCGCGGTGCGCGGCGCCGATTTGGTGCCGGTGTTGGCGGAAGCACCCATCCCCACTCCGGCCGCCAGCTGGGCCGTGGTGGAACGCCAGGCCCTCGGTGCATTGGTGATCACCGCCAGCCACAACCCCCCGGAATGGCTGGGCCTGAAGATCAAAGGCCCCTTCGGTGGATCAGTGGAAGGCGACTTCACCAAGCGGGTGGAGCAGCGGCTGCAGGCAGGCGGCATCTCCGTGCCGATCCAAGGCGAGACCCTGCGTTTTGACGCCATGGGGACCTACCTCGCGGGCCTCAAAGCCAAGGTGGACACCGCAGCTCTAAGCGCCGGACTCGAGCGCCTAGGCCTGCAGGTGATCGTCGATCCAATGCACGGCTCCGCGGCCGGTGGACTGAGCCGCCTGCTCGCAGGTGCAGCGAAAAGCGATCACCTGTGCGAAATCCGCTCCAACCGCGACCCCCTCTTTGGCGGCAACCCGCCCGAACCCCTGGCCCCCTACCTGCAGCAACTGATCGCAGAGGTGCGGGCCTCGACCCTGGCTGGTCGGCCGGCCGTCGGCATCGTCTTTGACGGGGATGGCGATCGCATTGCGGCGGTGGATGAACAAGGACGCTTCTGCAGCACCCAGCTGCTGATGCCCCTGTTCATTGATCACCTGGCCCGGGCCAAGGGTCTGAGCGGTTCGGTGGTGAAAACCGTGAGCGGCTCCGATCTGATGCAACTGGTGGCCGAAGACCTGGGCCAGCCGGTGCTCGAGAAGGCCGTGGGCTTCAAATACATCGCCGCTGAAATGCTCAGCAGTGACGTGCTGGTGGGCGGCGAGGAATCAGGCGGTGTTGGCTTCGGAAGCCACCTGCCGGAGCGCGATGCCCTCTACGCCGCGCTGCTCTTGATTGAGGCGTTGGTGGAGGGGGGAGAGCCCTTGGGCGTACGAGTCAGTGCGTTGCAGGAGCGCTGCGGCGGTGCCGCGGCCTACGACCGCCTGGACCTACGCCTCAAGGACATGGCCACCCGGCAGCGGCTGGAGGACTTCCTCGCCAGCACCCCGCCAAAGGAGGTCGCCGGATCCCCTGTTCAAGAGGTGATCACCACCGACGGCGTAAAACTGCGCCTCGGTCCCAGCCACTGGTTGATGCTGCGCTTCTCCGGCACCGAGCCCCTACTGCGGCTCTATTGCGAAGCCCCGAGCGAAGCGCGTGTGGCTGAAGTGCTCTCCTGGGCGCGCCAACTGGCTGAAGGAATCTGATGACCACCCTGGTGATCGCCAGCGGCAACGCCGGCAAGGTGCGTGAGTTCGCTCAACTCCTGAAGGACCTGGGCCTCGACACCCAACCCCAGCCCGAGGGCATTGAGGTAGAGGAAACCGGCGACACCTTTGCGGCGAACGCCCGCCTCAAGGCCGAGGCGGTGGCACAAGCCACAGGGCAGTGGGCCCTGGCCGACGATTCCGGCCTCAGCGTCGATGCCCTCGGCGGCGTCCCCGGCGTGCACTCAGCCCGCTACGCCGCCACCGATGCAGCGCGCATTGAACGGCTCCTACAGGAGCTGAATGACGCGGGCGCCCTCGACCCGGCGGCCCGTTCCGCACGCTTCACCGCCGCCTTGGCGCTCGCTGACCCCAGTGGTCGTGTGGTCCTTGAAGTGGAAGGTCACTGCCCAGGCCAAATCCTGATGGCATGCCGAGGCGATGGCGGCTTTGGCTACGACCCCGTCTTCTATGTGCCGGAAGTACAGCTCAGCTTTGCGGAGATGCCCAAAGCGCTCAAGGCCGACGTGGGGCATCGGGGCCGCGCCTTCTCAGCCCTAAAACCCCAACTGCAGGCCCTGCTGGCTCAAGAGAGGCAGTAATCCAACGCCAGGCTCACCGAGTTGCGAGGAGCCGGGGCTTCCTCTGGGTTGAAGCTGGCCGAGAGGGCGCGGTTGTAGGGCATCGGCCTTGGCCCATAGCCGCCACGCTGATTAATCCGCAGCAACTGAACCCTGCGCAGCCCAAGGGCATCGGCCGTGGCCTGGGCCTGGCGCTTGCCGTCGGCCAAGGCCTGGCGCATCAACTGAGCCTGCACTGTTTCCGCACTACCGCTCGCCGCCAGCGACGTGAAGCCACGCAGGCTCACCCCAGGCAAGGTGCCTGCTGCCTTGATCAGGGCGTCGTAGTTGCCCTTACTGACCTCTCCCGAGACACTGGTGCTGGCCCGCTGCCGCCGAGGCCCAGCGCTGCCGCCACCAATGGCATAGGTGCGCGGTGCAGGAATCGTCATCGGCCCGCTCACCAGTGGGGTCAAGGCTGTGCGCAACCGCTCAAGTCGGGAACTGATCTGCTCCATCGCCTCGGCCTTTGTTCCTGCCTCGGCATCAAGGCCGAGGTTGAAGCGAAAACGGTCAAAGGCGGTGGTGCCGCTTTGGCTGACCTGCAGTTGATAGAGGGTGCCGCCGCAGCGATCACCACCCCCTGCCTGGGCGGGTTGGATCAGCGCCAGAGGGGAGAGGGCAGGAATCAGGCAGAAGCCCAGGGCGGCGGATCGAAGGCTGAACATGGCTCAGGGGGCTGATCACTCCTGTCTACGGGCAATCCACGAGGCAGCAACAACCGGATCAAGCCACACCTGCGACCAAATCCAACTGGCCGCTCAGATCACCCCCAGATCACCCACCGCAGGGCGCCATTGCTGCAGGGTCCACTCCACCCCGCCGCTGAGCACCATCGGGTCCTGCTGGATCAACGCTTCGGCTTCGCTGTAGTCCCCGGCCTGCAGCAACAACAGCCCACCGCCGCCAGGCCGACCCTCACCATCCACCAAGTAGCCACTGCTAAGCACCTGACCTTCGCCACGCAGCTGCTCGACCCAGCGGCGATGGGCCTCGAGATGGGGTTTCATCTCGACGTAGGGCCGCAGGAAGCGCTCGGTTTTGACAAACCAGGGCATCAGGCCTGGGCCCAACTCCCATGCAGGCCGTGGGGCACTGCGAGAGGGAGCTCCAGCACCGCCACCTGCGCCAAGCTGGCTGCATCCAGGATCACCAGATCACTGGCACAGCGGGCACCGTTCCAGACCAGGCAGAGCACCCAACCGTCGTCCTCAGCCGTGGCACCGGGGCGGGGCACCATCAGTGGCTCGCTGACAAAGCCACGGGGCGCCGCGCTCCAGACCCGGCCAGCTCCACTGCTGAGATCCAGCTTTTTGATCGCCTGCAGGGGGTCGTTGCCGCGCTCCCGCTCCGCCACGGCCATCCAGCTGTAGCGGGCCTCCAGGCCCTGCCGCTCGGGGTTGACCATCGCGAACTCGCAGGTGCGCGCTTCGAGCACCTCGGTGCTGACCGCACCGCTCTCGAGATGGATACGGCAGCGCACCAGCTGCCCCTCTGGAATCGACTCAAAGTCGACCTGGCGGAAGTCCACATCGGGACCGATCGAGGGGAAGTCGTCGTAGTAGATCGAATCCACCACCAACTCCTCGCCGTCTTCAAAGGCATTGAGGTGGTGGAAGACAAAGCCCTCGGGAGCAGGGATCTGCAGCGGCTTGCCCTCGCCGCTGCGGGGGATCAGCCAGAACTGGCCTTTCTCGCCAGGCTTTGAGCTGAGGCACTGGGCCGCGCCCTTCTGGCCGATGACAAAGCCCGTCGGATTAAAGGCAACGGCGTTCTGCAGGAAGACCGCCCAGTTCGGGGTGATCGCGAAGTCATGCAGGAAGGCAAAGCCCTTGAAGCTGTGGCGGCTATCGGCCAAGAGTGCTCCGGTGCTGGAGAACTCCATCAGCCGAATCGTGCTGCGGGGGCCGGCCTTCACGCCAAAGGTCACCATCCGAGGCTCGCCATGGTGACCTGGGTCAAAGCGGGGATGGGCACTGAAGGCCTCACCGGGCTTGAGCAAGCCATCCAGCCGGCTGAGGCCGCGGGTTTCCAGGGTCTCAGGGTCAAGCGCATGGGGTTCGGCGGCCTCCCACAGGGCCAACAGCTGATCTCCCAGCCGCACCACATGGGTGTTGGCGATGTTTTTCAGACGCAGGTCAAAGGCATTGGCGGCAATGCCTCCTGGCTTCTGGGTGCCAAAGACACCTCGGTAGAGGAATTTGTCCGCCTGCTCCTCGGCCTCAAAGCCTTCGGTGCGCACAAAGCGATTGCGCAGCTGGACCTGACCACCCTCAAACCGCAGGGCGGTGATCATGCCGTCCCCGTCAAAAGGGTGATGCACCCACTGACCACCCCGCTCCAACCGACCGGGACCATTCCGATACAAGGTGCCCTCGAGCTCAGCTGGAATCGCGCCCCGGGCTGCGGTCAGCGCGACGCCATCAAGCTCGACGCCAACATTGCGGAAGGCGCTGGCCCAATCGGAGCGGTCGTAGCCGAGAGCGGGGGCGACGGTCATGGGCAAAGACGCTGAGCGACGCCACCATCATCGCGTAACGGAGTGTTAAGCGGGCCTAGGCGCCCGCGCGCTCCAGCACGCCCTTGCTGCTGGGCACCGCTCCGGCGCGGCGCGGATCCACCTCGGTGGCCTGGCGCAGCGCCCTTGCAAACGCCTTGAAGCAGGCCTCAACGATGTGGTGTGAATTCACCCCATCCAGCTGCCGGATGTGCAGGGTGAGGCCGGAGTTATTCACCACGGCCACAAAGAACTCTTTAACCAGCTCGGTGTCGTAGCTGCCGATCTTCTGAGCGGGGAGCTGCAGGCCAAAGCTCAGGTGCGGGCGGCCGCTGCAATCGAGGGCCACCTGCACCAAGGCCTCATCCAGGGGCGCCACAAAGTGACCGAAGCGATGAATCCCGCGCCGGTCCCCCAGGGCCTGGGCCAGGGCCTGACCCACGGCGATCCCCACGTCCTCATTGGTGTGGTGATCGTCGATGTGGGTGTCACCCACGGCATTGATCTCCAGATCCACCAGCCCGTGGCTGCTGATCTGATGAAGCATGTGATCGAGGAAGGGCACGCCCGTGCTGGCGCTGCACTGGCCCGTGCCATCGAGGTTCAACTTGACGCGCACATCGGTTTCACCGGTGACGCGATGGATCTCGCCCGTGCGCATGGTCATGCCCTCCTCAGCTCAGTCTGCCGCTCACATGCCGGTGATGCAGTACCCGGCGTCGACATAGATGGTCTGGCCGGTGATGCCGGAGGCCAGGTTGCTGGCGAGGAAAGCCGCGGTCCCGCCCACTTCGTCCTGGGTGACGGTGCGGTGCAGGGGAGCCTTCTCTTCGACGTTGTGGATCATGTCGAGGATGCCGCCGATGGCCGAGCTGGCCAGGGTGCGGATCGGGCCGGCGCTGATGGCGTTCACGCGCACCTGCTTCTCGCCCAGCTCAGCGGCCAGGTAGCGCACTGAGGCTTCCAGGGCGGCCTTGGCCACGCCCATGACGTTGTAGTTGGGGATCGCGCGCTCAGCACCGAGGTAGCTGAGGGTGATCACACTGCCGCCTTCGCTGAAGAGCGGCTTGGCGTGCTTGCAGAGCGGTGCCAAGGAGTAGGCGCTCACCTCGAGGGCACGGGCAAAGCCCTCGGGAGAGATGTTCGAGTAGTCACCAATCAGCTCGTCCTTACCGGCGAAGGCCAGGCAGTGCACCAGGACATCGATCTGGCCCCACTGCTCCTTGACCTTGGCGAAGACCGCTTCGATCTGAGCGGGGTCCTGCACGTTCAGGGGCTCGAACAGGGTGGGGGCCAGGGGAGCGGTCAGCTCACGCACCTTCCCTTCAAAGCGCCCCTTGTCATCAGGCAGATAGGTGACCCCGAGCTCGGCGCCAGCGGCGTGCAGCTGCTGGGCGATGCCCCAGGCGATCGACTTGTTATTGGCGATGCCGGTGACCAGGGCCTTCTTACCGCGCAGATCGAGGAGCATGAAACGGGCGCTTGCGTTGCGGTGATTCTCACCCAGAAGGCGCCAGACGCCAGGATCACTGGACCCCAAGTCGCCATCGTTGGCCAGCCCCACCCCGCGCGGAGTGCCCCTGAACTGGGAGGAGCACCCCGGTGATCTCCCTCGTCAATTCAGCGACCGCAGCGCACTCGAGTGCACGCTGCAGCAGCTCTTCCCCGAAGCCAGTGGCAGCCTCAGCCCGATCCAGGGCGGACGCAGCCAGGCGGATGCTCTCCTGCGCAGAGTCCAACCCGAGCGCTACGCCAAGGCCCGCAACTTCCTCAGCGGCCCCGTCACCCGGCTCTCGCCCTACATCCGCCACGGGGCCATCAGCCTGGCGGAGGTGCGCGATGCCGTTTTCGCCCGCACCAAGCAGCGGCAGGCCAGCGAGAAACTGATCAATGAGCTGGGCTGGCGGGACTACTGGCAGCGGCTCTGGGAGCAACTGGGCGATGGGATCTGGAGCGACCAGGAACCGCTCAAGACCGGCCATCACCCCGGTGCCTATGCACCGGAGCTCCCCGCCGACATCACCGAAGGCCGCACGGGGCTGGCCTGCATGGATGGCTTCAGCCAGGAGCTGCAGCAGACAGGCTGGCTGCACAATCACGCCCGGATGTGGCTGGCGGCCTACGTCGTCCACTGGCGGCGCATCCGCTGGCAGGCGGGCGCCCAGTGGTTCCTGCGCCACCTGCTGGATGGGGACCCGGCTAGCAACAACCTCAGTTGGCAGTGGGTGGCCAGCAGCTTCAGCCACAAGCCCTACTTCTTCAACCGCTCCAACCTGGAGCGCTACAGCGATGGCCGCTACTGCCAGGACTGCAGCCTGAGCGCCAAGGGCTGTCCGTTTGAAGCCAGCTACGAGCAGCTCGAGCAGCAGCTGTTCCAGCAGCAAGCCGCGATCCGAGAGACGGGCGATCGCACAAGCCGCCGTCAGCGCCCCTCGAACTCCAAGGCCTCCGCCTTCAGCCGTCCCGCCAAGCCCAACCGATGAAGAACCCGATCCTTTGGCTACACGGGGACGCGCTGGGCCCCAGCAACCCTGCCCTGTTGTCCCACCCCGGTCAGCCAGCGGTATTCGTGTTTGACCGAGAACTGCTGAGGGGCAACAGTCCCACCACCGCCGATCCCCAGGGGGCGGCCGAGCCGGTCAGCCTCAAGCGCATCGGCTTCCTCTACGAGTGCCTGCTGGAGCTCCCCGTGACCCTGCGCCAGGGGGATGTGGCCAGCGAGGTGCTGCGCTTTGCCCAAGCCCATGGCGCCGATGGCATCGTCACCAGCTCCAGCGTGGATCCCCGCGTGGGGAGCATCTGCCGCACGCTCGAGCAATCCCTGCCGGTGGTACAGCTCGAACCCACGCCCTTCGTCGAGCTGGAGGAGGGATTGAATCTGGGGCGCTTTAGCCGCTACTGGCGGCAAGCCGAACGGGAGGTCTGGGCCGACTGGGCACCGCAGGCTTAAGAAGCTGCGTTCTCCTCTGGGGGACTGAGCAGGTCCCGCTCCTCGAGCATCGGGAAGGTTGGAGCCGAGACCTCAGCGGCGCTGCGGGGCGGAACCGTCCACTGCCAGCGGGCCTTGGGAGCGCGCTCACGGCAGAGCGCTTTCAGCTCCTGCCGGAGGGCCCGCTGCACGTCCTGGCGGTTGGCCGCTTCAAAAAACTCCTGACGGCTCGCCAGGCCCGTGCTGAAGGGCCTGCTGCCATTGCCGTTAAACAGTCGAGCCGGATCCACCAGCCAGCGGGGTTTGCACACGCCGGCCTCCCGGGTGTCGGTGGAGAGCCAGATGTGCAGCCCGTAGCCGTCGGGCTGATTCACCACCGCCAAGCCGTCATGGGGCTGGGCGCGCTGCAGGGGATAGATCGTCCAGGTGGCGCTGCGGTGAGCGGGCACACAACCCAGCAGAGCCAGGGCCAGGAGAGCCGCTGCGGGACGGGGCCAACCCAAGGCAGTTCAGGGCACAATCAGCCCCATTCTGGTGGCGTTGTCATGGTGCTCACCCCGTCTGAAATGTTGCCCCTGAGAACGCCCCTGCCGGCGTTCGCGCTGGAGCGGGCCGCAGGCGGCAGCTGGAGCACAGCATCGCTGGAAGCCCAACCGGTGTTGGTGCTGTTCATCTGCGCCCACTGCCCCTACGTGATCCACATCGAGCCAGAACTGGGGCGCCTGGAGCGCGACTACGGCCAGCAGCTGCAGATCGTGGCGATCTCCAGCAACAGCACCATCACCCACCCCCAGGACGGCCCCCAAGGCTTAAGCGCGCAGGCCCAACGACAAGGTTGGGGCTTCCCTTATCTCTTTGATGCCAGCCAAGCGATAGCCAAGGCCTTCCAGGCCGCCTGCACCCCCGATCTCTTTTTGTTCGACAGCCAGCACCAGCTCGTCTATCGCGGCCAGCTCGATGCCAGCCGCCCCGGCAACGACCAACCGCTCAATGGCGCCGACCTGAGGGCGGCCATCGACGCCCTATTGAGCGGTCAAGCGATCAGCCCCGAGCAAACGCCATCGATCGGCTGCAACATCAAGTGGCACCCGCAGGAGCCCTAGAAGGCCGAGAACCGAGTGGGGGCCTTAAGGTTCCCTTCATGCAGGTGCCCCCCTTCAGCCTCACGGAACAGCTGGCGCAGCTCGGACCTGAGCTGGATGCAGCGGTTTTGGAGGTCCTCCGTAGTGGTCAATACATCGGTGGCGGGGTCATCGCCGCGTTCGAGAAGGCCTTTGCCGAGAGCTTGCAGAGCCCCTTTGCCGTGGGCTGCAACAGCGGCACCGACGCCCTGATCCTGGCCTTGCGGGGCCTGGGCATCGGTCCGGGCGATGAGGTCATCACCGCCTCCTTCAGCTTTTTTGCCACCGCGGAAGCCATCAGCGCCGTGGGTGCCACACCGGTCTTCGTTGATGTCGAGGAGAGCTCCTACCTGATCGACCTGGAGCAGGTGGAAGCCGCAATCACCCCCGCCACGAAGGCTCTGATCCCAGTGCATCTGTTTGGCCGGCCAGTCGACATGGAGCGCGTTTGCTCCATCGCCGCAGGCCACAACCTCAAGGTGGTTGAGGACTGCGCCCAGGCCAGCGGCGCAAGCTGGGCTGGGGTCCCCGTGGGCAGCTGGGGCGATGTGGGCTGCTTCAGCTTCTTCCCCACCAAAAATCTCGGTGGTGCCGGGGACGGCGGCGCCGTGACCTGCAAAGACGAGGCGCTGGCCCAACGGATGCGGGAGCTGGCAGTGCACGGCATGCCCCGCCGCTACCTCCACAGCGAACTCGGCTACAACAGCCGCCTCGATGCGATCCAGGCCGCCGTTCTGGGCGTCAAGCTGCCCTACCTGAGCGACTGGGTCCAGAAGCGCACGGCCATCGCCCAGCGCTACCGCGCCGAACTCAGCGGCAGCAGCGGCTTCGCCTTGCCCGAGGCAGGTCCCTCCGGCCACAGCTGGAACCAGTTCGTCGTTCGTGTCCCCGCCTGCAGCCCCACGCCCGCCTGCGGTTCCACCTGCACCCCGTCCGCTGACAGCGCCAACTTTGGCCTCCCAGAAGCCTGCTGCCGCGACTGGCTGAAACAGCAGCTCCAGGAGGCCGGCGTCACAACGATCATCTACTACCCGATTCCAATCCACCGCCAGCCGGCTTATGCCCACCTGAACTACGGGCCCGGCTCGCTGCCCATCACCGAGCGCCTCTGCTCCGAAGTCCTCAGCCTTCCGATCTTCCCGGAACTCAGCACTGAGCAGCAGAGCCGAGTGATCGAGGTGCTGCAGCAGGTGACGGCCAAAACACCTGCATCGGTTGCGGCCTAGGCCTTCGGCAGCGAGGCATAGAGCGCCTTGAAATGGGCCTGCTGCTTCTTGTGACTCACGATTGGCGCGGGGTAGCCGCGGCGCTCCATCGGGGTGATCTCGCCACTCAACAAGTCTTTGGTGTTGACGTGACTGAGCTCCGGTAGCCAGCGGCGGATGTAATCACCCTCCGGATCAAACTTGCTGGCCTGGGTGGCTGGATTAAAGATCCGCAGGGGCTTGGGGTCCATCCCGCTGCTAGCACTCCACTGCCAACCGCCGTTGTTAGCTGCCAGATCGCCATCCACCAGGCGGGCCATGAAAGCGGTCTCGCCTAGGCGCCAATCGCAGATCAGGTCCTTCACTAAATAGGAGGCGACGATCATGCGGCAGCGGTTGTGCATCCAGCCGCTCTCATTGAGTTGGCGCATCGCCGCATCAATGATCGGCATGCCTGTCAGCCCATCGCACCAGGCCTGGTAGCGATCAGGGTCGTTCTCCCAGGGGAAAAGCTTCCACTGGGGCCGATACGGACCATCGGCGAGTTCCGGGAAGTGAAAAAGCGCCTGTTGATAGAACTCCCGCCAAGCCAGCTCCTGCTCCCAGACCTGAATCGACTCGCGCTGCTCATCACTACGCGCCAGGGCCTTGGCCTGCTGCGCCGCATCCCAGGCCTGACGCGGGCTGAGGGTCCCAAACTTCAGGGCCGCCGAGAGGCCCGACGTCCCTGCCTCGCCCGGCATGTTCCGGCCGGGCTCATAGGACAAGAGCGGACCGCCATCACAGAAGGCCTCCAGCTGCTGCTTGGCCGCGGCCTCTCCTGGACGGCAGGGACAGAGTTCTGCACCTAAGAAGGTTTTACCGAGGGACTCCAGGCTGGGGAGCTCGGCGAGAACTGGCAGCTCGCCGTCATAGGCCAGCAAGCCCTGGGGGGCAGATCTCGGGGCCAGCTCTCCGGCCTCAGCCCTCCGCTCTACCTGGCCGAACCAGTTGCGCTTAAACGGTCCGTACACCCTGTACGGATCTCCGCCGCCGGTCTTGAGAGCCTCTGGAGCCACCAGGAGCTGATCCCAGTCCACCAGGACCTTTTGGCCCTGGGCCTGCAGCGCCGCGGCCACCCGCCGATCACGCTCGCGTCCGTAGGGCTCAACATCACGGTTCCAGGCGACCACACCCGCTCCGATCGCCTTGGCCAACTGCGGCAAGACCTCAGCGGGATCCCCCTGGAGCAACAACAACTGACTGCCGGCCTTGCGCCAGCTGGCCTGGAGTTCCTTGAGGCTCTCGAGCAGAAACCAGACCCGCGCCGGAGCCATATCCGCCGCCGAGAGGATCGCCGGATCCAGCACGAACACCCCCGTGACCGCCAGGGTCGCTGCAGCGGCGGCCGCCAGACCCAGGTTGTCGACCAGACGCAGGTCACGGCGATGCCAGAACAGCCAACGCTCCGCTGCCATCAGATCCCCAGCACCTGCTTGGCGCGGAACCAGGCCGTCACGCTCTTGGCATCGAGGTACTCATCGCCGCTGGCGATCAGCTGATCGAGTGCCGCCGGCGTCATCAGGACCACCTCCAGGTCCTCATCGTCATCCCCTGGCGGACGCTCGCTCAGCTCCGTGAGATCACGGGCCAAGAAAAGGTGAATCACCTCATCGGAATAGCCCGGGCAGGGCAACAGCGCTCCGAGTTCGTCCCAACGGGTGGCCGAGTAGCCGGCTTCTTCTTGCAGTTCCCGCTGCATCGTGCTCAGCGGGGTCTCGCCTGGATCCAGGGTCCCGGCCGGGAACTCCAGCAACCGGGTCGCCACAGCAAAGCGGTATTGGCGCAGGACCACCACCCGGCCATCGGCAAGCACCGGCACCGCTAGGGACGCCCCCGGGTGCTTGACCATCCCAAAAGTCCCCTCGACGCCCATCGGCAACTGCATCCGATTGACCTCGAAGCGCAGCTTGCGCACATCCAGGCTGGCGGTGGTCTCAAGCTGGCGCGCGGGCTCGGGAGAGGGCAGTGGCGCCATGGAATCTGATCACCGATCGATGGCAATCAGCATGGCAGTTGCAACTACTCAAGCCATCCGGCCCTAGGCGCCAACCGCAACGGCGGCGGCTGTCCCGCCAAGACCTGCTGCAGTGGCAACTCGAAGCTGGAATCCAAAACGGCCAAGGGCGCCAAGACAAAGGCCCGTTCCACCCAACGGGGGTGGGGAAGCTGCAGCTCGGAGCCCTGGAGCTGCAACGTCCCCCACCAGAGCAAATCCAAATCCAACGTCCGGGGCCCCCAGCGCTCCTTGCGCAGGCGGCCGAATTGCGACTCCAGAGCCTGCAGCCGTCGCAACAGCTCCAACGCCGCCGCAGGAGTGGGCTCAGGTGGCTGATCCAAAACCACCACAGCATTGATGTAGTCCGGCTGATCCGGCGGGCCGCCCACGGGAGCCGTTCGAAAGAGCGGAGACCAGCGCAGCTCCGCTTCGCCCAAACAAACCTGAAGTTCAGGCCGCAGAGCGATCAGGGTCTCAATCGGACCGCCCACTGCGCTGGGCAAATTGGCCCCAAGCCCAATTGCCAGGCCCTGATCAGCGAGACTGGCGCCCACGACGAACTTCTCCGGCGTTTCCATGGTTGCAAGTGGTACAGCCGCTCGGGCCTTCCCCCTTGCCGCCATCACCGGCCACGGAACCCTGAAGCTGGCCCTGCTGTTGGCAGCCGTCGACCCCGGCCTGGGTGGGGTGGTGATCGCCGGCGGGCGCGGCACCGGCAAATCCGTTCTGGCGCGGGGTCTGCATGCCCTGCTGCCGCCGATCGACGTCCTCGATGTCGGCGGCCATGGCCTCAACACCGACCCCCAGGCACCGGAAGACTGGGATGCGCCGACGCGGGCGCGGCTGACGGAACTCGGGGCGGACCCCACAGGCGCCGACAAGCAAGCCCTACTGCCCACCAAGGTCATCCCGGCACCGTTTGTGCAGGTCCCACTGGGCATCACCGAAGACCGCCTGGTGGGCTCGGTCGATGTCACGGCATCCCTCGCCAGCGGTGAAGCGGTCTTTCAACCGGGCCTACTGGCCGAAGCGCACCGCGGCGTGCTCTACGTCGATGAGCTGAACCTGCTCGATGACAACGTCACCAACCTGCTGCTGGCCGCCATTGGCAGCGGTGAGAACCGGGTCGAGCGCGAAGGCCTGAGCCTCTCGCACCCCTGCCGCTGCCTACTGATCGCCACCTATAACCCCGAAGAGGGGGCCATCCGCGATCACCTGCTGGATCGCTTCGCCATTGCCCTCTCGGCCAACCAGGTCCTGGAGCTCGATCAACGGGTCGAGATCACCCGCAGTGCCATCGGCCACGCCGAATCCAGCGAATCCTTCCGCCAGCGCTGGCAAGAGGAAACCGACGCCCTCTCCACCCAGCTGCTGCTGGCGCGCCAATGGCTACCCGATGTCCAGATCACGCGGGAGCAAATCGCTTATCTGGTAAACGAAGCCCTGCGCGGCGGCGTGGAAGGCCACCGCAGCGAGCTCTATGCCGTGCGGGTTGCCCGCGCCCATGCCGCCCTCAGTGGACGAGACCGGGTGGAAGCGGAGGACCTACAGGTCGCCGTGCGCCTGGTGATCGCACCGCGGGCGATGCAACTGCCGCCCCAAGATCCCGACCAACAGATGGAGCCCCCTCCGCCGCCACCCCCGCCGCAGGGCGAGGACAACCAAGAGCAAGAGCCGGAGGAGCCCGAGGACAACGAGAACGAGAAAGAAGACGAGCAGGACGAAGAGGACACACCGGAAGATCAAGCTCCGCCTTCGATCCCCGAGGAGTTCATGCTCGATCCCGAGGCGATCGCGATCGATCCGGATCTGCTGCTCTTCAACGCCGGCAAGGCCAAGACCGGTGGCAGCGGCAGCCGAGCCGTGGTCTTCAGCGACTCCCGAGGCCGCTACGTCAAACCGATGCTGCCCCGTGGCCCGGTGAAGCGCATTGCCGTTGACGCCACGCTGCGGGCCGCAGCGCCCTACCAAAAAACCCGGCGTGAGCGGGAACCGCACCGCAAGGTTGTGGTGGAGGACGGGGACCTGCGGGCCAAGCAACTGCAGCGCAAGGCCGGTGCCCTGGTGATCTTCCTGGTGGATGCCAGTGGATCGATGGCCCTCAACCGGATGCAAAGCGCCAAGGGCGCCGTGATTCGCCTCCTGACCGAGGCCTACGAGAACCGCGACGAAGTGGCTTTGATTCCCTTCCGCGGCGAAGCCGCGGAAGTGCTGCTGCCACCGACCCGCTCAATCACCGCCGCACGGCGGCGCCTGGAGTCCATGCCCTGCGGCGGCGGCTCACCCCTGGCCCATGGCCTCTCCCAGGCCGCTCGGGTGGGTGCCAACGCCATGGCGACCGGGGAACTGGGCCAGGTCGTGGTTGTCGCCATCACCGATGGCCGGGGCAACGTTCCCCTCAGCCGCTCCCTCGGTCAGCCCCAGTTGGATGGGGAAGAGCCCGTAGATCTCAAGGAAGAGGTCAAGCAGGTGGCCAGCAAGTACCGCTCCCTTGGCATCAAGCTGCTGGTGATCGACACCGAGCGCAAGTTCATCGGCAGCGGCATGGGCAAGGACCTGGCCGACTCCGCCGGCGGCAAGTACGTCCAGCTACCCAAGGCCAGCGATCAAGCGATTGCCGCAATCGCGATGGAGGCCATCAGCGGGGTCTGATCAGCGTTTGGCTTCGGTCTTCTCGGGGTAGACCTCATCAAAGAAGGCCCCCAGGCCGATCGCCACGCTGCGCAGGCCATCCATGAAGCGCTTGTCGGAGGTGAGCTTGTTGATGTCACCTCCCACGCGATCCAGGGTCGCGGTGAGCTCCTGCAGGTTGGAGACGGTCCCCTTGAGCTCGCTCAGGGTCTTGGGGTTATCCAGAACCCGCACGAAGTTGAGGATATGGGCCGTGGAATCGTTGAGGTTGTTGATCGTGGGTTGGACGGAACGGACCGCGGTTCGTAGATCTCCGATCAAGACCTGACCGTCCTCCATGAATTCGGTGGCTTCCTTGGCCGTGGTTTCGATGCTGCTGATCGTGGTGGCGAGCTTGGGAATCAGCTTTTCCTTCTCCGCCTGATCCAGCAACTGCTGCAGCGTGGCCGTCACCTGGCTCAAGGTCGCCGCGCTCTTGCCCTGAATCACTGAGCCATTGCAGACCGTCAAAGCGCGGTTGCAGTTGATCGCTTTAGGCCCAGGGGTCCCCTTCGGCAGTGGTTTGATCGGCGCCGTGAGAGCCACCACCGCATCCCCGCCGAGCAGCGAAGCCGCCTCCACCCGTGCATCCAAGGGTTGAGGAAGCTGAAGGTTGGGTTGATTGATGTCGATCTGCACTTCCACAGCCGTGGCCGTGGCCGTGACTTGCTGAACATGACCGACGGTGACCCCGCGATAGGTCACAGCCGAGCGGGGCGCCAATCCAGCGGCATCAGCAAAGTTCGCCTGGAAGCGCCAGGTGCGATTGCTCACCGACACCCCTTTGAGCCAGAGCCAGAACAACCCAGCCGAGCTCACTGCCGCCAGCAGCGTGAAGCCAACGATCGCTTCTTTGACACTGCGGCGCATCGGGTTTAGAGCTCCGCGGGTTGCATCGGCCCGCTGAGACTAGCCGTGCGGAACTGAAGCACATAGGGATTGGTTGTGGTCCGAAAGTCCTCCACAGTTCCTTGCCAGCGGAAGAGGCCGTCGTACAGCAACACCACCCGATCGGCGGTGCGCTCAATCGTGCTCATCACGTGGCTCACCACCACAGAACTCCCACCCGCGATTTGAGTCGTGTGAACGATCAAATCTTCAATCCGCGTGCAGGCCACTGGATCCAGACCTGCCGTCGGCTCATCGAAGAGCAGCAAGGGGACCTTTCCCACGGGCTGACTGGGATCACTGATCACAGCGCGGGCAAAGCTGACCCGCTTCTGCATGCCGCCACTGAGCTCGCCGGGATAGAGGTCCTCCGTACCAGAAAGCCCCACAGCCTCCAGGGCCTCGGCCACCCGCTGGCGGATCTCCCGTTCATTCAAGCGACTGAAACGATCCAGCAAAAAGCCCACGTTCTGGCGCACGGTCAAGGACGCCAGAAGCGCCGGGTTCTGAAAGACCGTGCGGACGTCGGGGGGGTTGCGCTGATCCAGCCGCAGATAGGTCTGCTGCACCCCATGGATCTTCAGGCGACCGCTGCTGGGCAGAAGCAAACCCGAGAGCAGACGCAGGATCGTCGATTTACCGGCACCCGAGGGACCCACCACCGCCAGGCGCTCGCCCGCGTTCAGGGTCAAGTCGACGTCGCTCAGCACGGTGTTACGGCCCCAACGCACGCTGACGTCGTCCATCTGGACCACTGGGGTGGATTGCACCGGATCCTTCACGAATGGGGGCATCTTGGCGGTTTCTCCTTAACCTGGCCCCATGCCGGCTCGAGGACAGCGCAGGGGGAATCGCTCGAGACCTCGCCCGAGCTGGGTCGGCAAGGGAGATCTGCGCCAGAAAGACCTGGTCAGCCGCTCCAAGCGCGCCGCACGCTGGCTGCAGCCCGGGCTAGTGGTCAAGCGCTGGATGCTGACCTCCGGCATTGGCCTGTTCCTGCTGTTCCTGGGGGGAGCCGTTTGGGCCGACCTGCAGCCGATCTACTGGCTGCTGGAGTTCATACGCTGGTCCCTGGCCAACATCACCACGGTCCTCCCCCGCGAGATCACCGGACCACTGGTGCTGGTGGTGGGCGGCGGACTGATCTGGCTCGGGCAAAGCCGCAGCTTTGGGGCGATCCAGCAGGCGCTGGCACCCGATCGCGACACCCTGCTGGTGGATGCCTTGGCTGCCAAGAGCCGCCTGAACCGCGGCCCCTCGATCGTGGCCATCGGCGGCGGGACCGGGCTCTCTACCCTGCTAAGCGGGCTCAAGCGTTACAGCAGCAACCTCACCGCCATCGTCACCGTCGCCGATGACGGCGGCAGCTCGGGGGTCCTGCGCCGCGAACTCGGCGTGCAACCTCCGGGAGACATCCGCAACTGCCTGGCGGCCCTAGCCACAGAGGAACCGCTCCTGACGCGGCTTTTCCAGTACCGCTTCCGCGCGGGCACTGGCCTCGAAGGCCACAGCTTCGGCAACCTCTTCCTCTCTGCCCTGACGGCCATCACCGGCAGCCTGGAGGGGGCCATCACCGCCAGCAGCCGGGTTCTGGCGGTGCAGGGCACGGTGGTTCCGGCCACCAACGCCGACGTCAAACTTTGGGCCGAGCTGGCCGATGGACGGCGCATTGAAGGCGAATCCCAGATCGGCCATGCCACCAGCCCGATCGTGCGGGTGGGCTGCATCCCCGAGCGACCGCCGGCTCTTCCGAAGGCCCTCGAAGCCATCGCCAATGCCGATCTGATCGTGCTCGGTCCAGGGAGCCTCTACACCTCGCTGTTGCCCAATCTTCTGGTGCCCGAGCTCGTACAGGCAATCAGCCGGAGCAAGGCGCCCCGCCTCTACATCTGCAACCTGATGACCCAGCCCGGCGAGACCGATGGGTTGGATGTCGAGGGACACCTGCGGGCAATCGAATCCCAGCTCGCCAGCCTGGGCATTCAGCAGCGTCTGTTCTCTTCGGTCCTGGCCCAAGAGGACCTCGGCGAGTCCAGCCTGGTGGACTACTACCGCCAGCGCGGTGCAGAACCTGTCGAATGCGACAGCCGCAAACTGCGTAGTGAGGGATACGACGTCACCATTGCACCGCTGCAGGGGGCACGTCCGACCTCAACGCTGCGGCATGACCCCCGAAGCGTTGGCCTAGCAGTGATGCGCTTCTACAAGAAACAGCGCAGAGACAAAGAGAAGTCGACCTAAGCAGTCAGCCCAACAAATGAGGATGCAGCTGCACCCAGGCCGCAAAACGCCTCAGACCAACCTCAAGGGGAGTATTCGGCCGGAAGCCAACCCAGGCCTCAAGGGCTGAAGTATCGGCAGCCGTTGCCACCACATCACCCGGCTGCATGGGTTGGAAGTCCTTGATCGCCTCGACGCCGAGGGCCTGCTCCAGCAGTTCAATGAAGCGGAGCAAAGGGGTGGGCTGTGAGTTGCCGATGTTGAACAGCCTGTGCGGCACTGCGGCAGTTGCGGGATTCGGATCCAGCGGATTGAAGTTGGGATCAGCGGTGGCGGGTTGATCAAGACAGCGGATCACCCCTTCGACGATGTCGTCGATGTAGGTGAAGTCCCGCTGCATCTGACCCTGATTGAACACCCTGATGGGCTGCCCCGAAAGGATGGCCTTGGCGAACAGCATCGGTGCCATGTCAGGCCTCCCCCAGGGGCCGTAGACGGTGAAAAAGCGCAGGCCCGTGGCGGGTAGCCCGTAGAGATGGCTGTAGGTATGGGCCATCAGCTCGTTGGCCTTTTTGGTGGCTGCGTAGAGGCTCACCGGGTGATTCACTGCGTGCTGCTCGGAAAACGGCATCTGACGGTTGCCGCCATAGACCGAGCTACTGGAGGCATAGACCAAATGCTCCACGCCCTGGTGACGGCAGCCCTCGAGCACATTCCCAAAGCCATCGAGATTGCTCTGGATGTAGGCCGCCGGGTTCTCGATCGAGTAGCGCACTCCGGCCTGAGCCGCGAGATGCACGACAGCGCGCGGTTGGTGGGCCGCAAACAGATCAGCGATCTCGGCTCCATTTTCGAGATCGAGTTGCTTGAAAAGCCAATCCCCAGCCGCATCCTCGAGGCGCTGCAGTCGCGCAACTTTTAGTTCAGGCGAGTAGTAGGTGTTGATGTTGTCGAGGCCAACAACACGCTCGCCACGCTCCAACAGGCGCAGAGCAACAGCGGCTCCAATGAAGCCGGCCGCACCGGTCACCAAAACCGGACGTTTCACGGGCTGGGAGATCAGTAGGCGTCCTGCATCTCGTAGAAGTCAGGCTGCACGTAGTCCTTGCGCAGCGGGAAACCCTTCCAGTCTTCTGGCATCAGCAGACGCTTGGGTTGGGGGTGGCCCTCAAAGCCGATGCCGAACATGTCAAAGGTCTCGCGTTCGGGCCAGTCGGCACCGCGATAGAGCGGATAGAGGCTGGGGATCGTCAGGTCGCCATCGCGGGAGAGGAAGACTTTCAGCCGCACCTCCTCAGGCGGATGGTGCGTGGAGGTTGCGGATTGCTCCGCCAGGGCACCCAGCTTGAGCAGGTGGTAGAAGCTGACGAGCCGGCCGCCCGGGCCTTCGTCGTAACCGCCCTGCACCTGCAGGTAATCAAAGCCCGAGGCCTTCAGAGCAGCGGCGATCACCGGCAGGAAGGGCGCTTCGATGCCTAAGACCTCTACTCCGAGATGATCAGGCTCAAGCTGCTCATGCTCAAAGCCCTGGCCGGTGAGCCACTGGCTGACGGGACCCGGCTGAGGCGCGGGGACAACGGCGGTGTCTTCAGGCATCGAACTCAGGCTTGCTCAGCGGGAACAGAAGCTTTGGCCGTTGCAGCGACCGGAAGACCAGCGGCAGCTTTCAAGGCCGCCTGCTGGGTTTCGGCGCGCAGGTAGCGGCCATCGACGATGGGCTCCACCTGCTTCATCGCATGCGAAATCGTGAAGTAACGGTGGGTAGGAAGCAGGTTGCCGCGTTCTGACAGGGCCTCATTGCCCACCTTCTTGCGCAGCTTGACCACCGCATCGAAGATCGCCTCGGGCCGGGGAGGGCAGCCGGGGAGATAGAGATCAACGGGGATGAGCTTGTCGACACCGCGCACGGCGGTGGTTGAGTCCGCTGAGAACATGCCGCCGGTGATCGTGCAGGCGCCCATGGCGATGACGTACTTGGGCTCGGGCATCTGCTCATAGAGACGGACCAGCGCAGGTGCCATCTTCATGGTCACAGTGCCGGCCACGATCAGCAGGTCCGCCTGGCGCGGGCTTGAGCGGGGCACCAGGCCGAAACGGTCGAAGTCGAAACGCGAGCCAATCAGGGCGGCGAACTCGATGAAGCAGCAGGCGGTGCCGTAGAGCAGCGGCCAGAGGCTGCTCAAACGCGCCCAGTTGTGCAGATCATCCAGGGTGGTGAGGATGACGTTCTCGGAGAGATCCGAGGTCACGCTGGGGGCGCCGACCGGGTTGCAGCTGGATTCGCGCTGATCGCGGAGGGCGCTCAGGGAGAGGGCTTCAGCAATGCCAGAGGTGGCAGAGGAGGGGGTCATCTCAGATCAGCTCCACTCGAGGGCGCCCTTGCGCCAGGCGTAGGCCAGGGCCACCACCAGGATGGCGATAAAGACCAGGGCTTCGATAAACGCCAACAGCCCAAGGCGGTGGAAGGCCACGGCCCAGGGATAGAGGAAGACGGTCTCCACGTCGAAGATCACGAAGACCAGGGCAAACATGTAGTAGCGGATGTTGAACTGAATCCACGCCCCGCCGATGGGCTCCATGCCCGATTCGTAGGTGAGATCCCGTTCACCAACCCGCGACTTCGGCGAGACGATCTTGTTGGTGACGAGGGCCAGCACGGGCACAGCTGCTGCGATCAGCAGGAACCCAAGGAAGGCGTCGTAACCGGAGAGAACGAACACAGGGCGAAAGCGGCCCAACCTGCGGGGCAGTCTGGCATCCGCCTCTGGGCACTGCCTGACACGCTGCAATCCCAGATGGGATTGGGGGCTACTTACAGTTCGAGACTGTCTGTGGGCACCCCATGAGCGAGGAGACCCTTCCTGACGAGGTCCAAGAGCTGCCCGAGGCGACTGAGGCACCGGTCGATGATCCCGATACACACCGCTTCGAGTGCCGAAGCTGCGGCTTCGTCTATGACCCGGGCGAGGGTGTGAAAAAGCTGGCGATCGAGCCCGGCACCCCCTTCAGCGCCCTGGATCCGGTGAGCTTCCGCTGCCCGGTCTGCCGCAGCAAGACCCTGGCCTTCAAGGACATCGGCCCCCGCAACAAGCCCAGCGGCTTCGAGGAAAATCTCGGCTACGGGCTTGGAGTGAACACGCTCACGCCCGGGCAGAAAAACGTGCTGATCTTCGGCGGCTTTGCCCTGGCCATTGCCTTCTTCCTTTCTCTCTATTCCCTGCGCTGAGATCGATCGATGAAACGCCTGCTCTCTTCTCTCTGCGCGTTGCTCGCCGCTGTGGTGCTGACGGGCTGCGTCAGCACCAGCCTGCCCACGGCCCAGAGCAGCCCGTGGCAGCCCGTGGACATCCACACCAAATCCAACCCCCTGGATCTGGCCTTCACAGACAGCAGCCACGGCTTCCTGGTGGGCAGCAACCGGCTGATCCTGGAGACCAATGACGCCGGTGCCTCCTGGACCGAGATGGCCCTGGATTTGCCCGAAGAGGAAAACTTCCGCTTGATCAGCGTCGATTTCTCAGGCGACGAGGGCTGGATCGTCGGTCAACCCGGCCTACTTCTCCACAGCGAAGACGCTGGTCAGAACTGGAGCCGCCTCTTCCTCGACACCAAGCTTCCCGGTGAGCCCTACATGGTGACGGCCCTGGGCAAGCGCAGCGCTGAATTGGCAACCAACGTGGGCGCCGTCTACCGCACCAACGACGCGGGCGGCTCCTGGCAGGCCCAAGTCGAAGACGCCGTCGGCGCTGTGCGCGACCTACGCCGCAGCCCGGAGGGCAACTACATCAGCGTCAGCAGCCTGGGCAACTTCTTTGCCACCTGGTCTCCAGGGGAGCCCCGCTGGACCCCGCACCAGCGAGAAAGCAGCCAGCGCCTGCAATCCATGGGCTTCCAACCCAATGGCAACCTCTGGATGCTGGCCCGCGGCGCCCAACTGCGCTTCAACGAGGACGCATCGACTCCTGAGGAGTGGAGCAAGCCGGTGGTGCCAATCACCAATGGCTACGGCTACCTGGACATGGCCTGGGATCCAAGCGGCACGATCTGGGCTGGCGGTGGCAGCGGCACCTTGCTTGTGAGCAGCGACAACGGCCAGAGCTGGCAGAAGGATCCGGTGGGCGAAAAGCAACCGACGAACTTCAGCCACATCGCCTTTTTCAGTGATGGCAAGGGTTTTGTGCTTGGTGAGCGGGGATCCCTGCTGCGCTGGGTGGGCTAACAACGCTCTGTAACCAAGCGGGCCGCCCGGCATCGGCGGCCCAAGCCTTCCCCTTAAGATCCACAGACTGAACGCTCGCTGCTCATGGCTGCCGGCTCAACGGGTGAACGCCCGTTCTTTGAAATCATCACGAGCATCCGGTACTGGGTGATCCATGCCGTGACCCTGCCTTCGATCTTCCTGGCTGGGTTCCTGTTCGTGAACACCGGACTGGCCTACGACGCCTTCGGCACCCCCGCCCGGACGCTTACTTCCAGGCTCAGGACGCCAAGGCTCCTGTGGTGAGCCAGCGCTATGACGCCAAGTCTTCGCTCGACCAGCGCCTGAAATAAGCCATGACCCAAGTTCCAGCTAGCACCACCCCTCGCAACTACCCGATCTTCACGGTCCGGTGGCTTGCAGTCCACGCCCTTGGCATCCCCACGGTCTTTTTCCTGGGCGCCCTGGCTGCCATGCAGTTCGTTCGCCGCTGACACCATGCAACGCTCCCCCAACCCGAACAACCTGCCGGTTGAACTGAACCGCACAAGCCTGTACCTGGGCCTGCTGTTCGTCTTCACCTGCGGGATTCTGTTCTCCAGCTACTTCTTCAACTGATCAGGAGGATCTGAGATGAGCGGCAAGAAATCCGGTCTTCCTGACGGAAGAATTCCCGACCGTCTTCCAGACGGTCGCCCTGCAGTGGCCTGGAAATCCCGTTGGACTGAAGGTGTGCTTCCCCTCTGGCTTGTCGCGACCGCTGGCGGAATGGCCGTGATCTTTGTGGTGGGCCTCTTCTTCTACGGCTCCTACACCGGTGTGGGTTCCGCCTGATTCGTCTGAATCTCTACGGAAACTAGTCATTCATTTAGAGCCCCTACTCACAATGAGTTGGGGTTCTTATTTAAGGGGGATTTCGATTAATCAAGTTCAGCCGCAACCAACCCGCCAAACCTGCAGTCCAGCTGCCTGTGCAGCCGACAGGTCCGCAATCGAGCGTGCATCAAACAACCAAGCCGGCTTGCGCATCTGCCCAGCCAGTTCCTGCCAGTTGAGCTCCGCGAAACTCGCCCACTCCGTCAGGATCAGGACGGCGTCGGCCTGAGCCACGGCCTCGGTAGGCGTGGTCACGCGATGCCACACGCCGTCGCCACTGAGGGGACTGCCCATTGGAGAGATGAGGGGGTGGCAACCCAGGTCAGAGGTGATCTGGCTTTCGGGCACCTTGGGGTCGTAGATGGCCAGCTGAGCTCCCTCTTCCAACAGGTCTTGGCAAATGCGAATCGCGGGCGCTTCGCGTGTGTCATTGGTGTCGGCCTTGAAGGCAAACCCGAGCACGGCGATGCGCTTACCGGTCACGGTGCCGAACAACTTCTGCACGACCAGCTGGGCGATGCGTTGCTGCTGCCAAATGTTGAGCTCCACCACGCTCTGCCAGTAGGCCGCCACGTCGTGGAGGCCGTAGTGCCCGCAGAGATACACCAGGTTGAGGATGTCCTTCTGGAAGCAGCTGCCACCAAAGCCAGGGCCAGCCTTGAGAAACTTAGCGCCGATACGGCTATCGGCACCAATGGCATGGGCAACCTCATTGACGTCCGCGCCCGTGGCCTCACAGAGCGCCGCAATGGAGTTGATCGAACTGATGCGCTGCGCCAGGAACGCGTTGGCGGTCAGTTTCGAGAGCTCAGAGCTCCAGAGGTTGGTGCGCAGGATGCGCTCCTGGGGAACCCAGTGGCCATAGACGCTCGCCAGGGCGTCGATCGAGGCGGCGTCTTCCCCGCCTATCAAGACGCGATCCGGGGCTTCCAGATCGGGGATTGCCGTGCCCTCGGCCAAGAACTCAGGGTTGGAGAGCACCGAAAAGGTCTTGGGTGCACCTGCGCCGGCGACCTCCCCTTGGGCCGCATTCAGGATGGCCTTGACCGTTTCAGCGGTGCGCACCGGCAGGGTGCTCTTCTCCACCACGATCGTGTGACCCTGGGCGCAGGCCGCCACTTGCCGGGCGGAGGCTTCAATCCAGCGCAGATCACTGGCTTGTCCGGCGCCGACGCCCTTGGTTTTGGTGGGGGTGTTGACCGACAGGAAGACCATGTCGGCAGCCGCAATCGCCGCGTCGACAGCCGTTGTGAAATGGAGGTTCCGTCCACGGCAGCGACCGACAACGGCATCGAGCCCCGGCTCGTAGACGGGCAGCTTGGAGAGGTCCGGGTCGTTCCAGGCATCGATACGGGCCTGGTTCAGGTCGACCACCGTGACCTGGATCTCGGGACAGCGATCCGCGATCACCGCCATGGTCGGGCCACCCACGTAGCCAGCGCCAATGCAGCAGATGGTGCGGATGCTCACGCCAATGCCTCCTTGAAGTAGGCAATGGTTGCATCAAGTCCCCGGTCAAGAGCAATTGTGGGCTGCCACCCCAACTCCTGCTGCGCCAAGTTGATCACCGGTTGGCGCTGGAGCGGATCATCCTGAGGCAGGGGCTTACAGATCAGCTCCAGGGACGGGTTGATCTTGGCGCGGACCAATTCAGCCAGCTGACGGATGGTGAACTCGCCTGGGTTGCCGATGTTGATGGGTCCGGGGTGCGCTCCATTCATCAGACGGATGATGCCCTCGACTAAATCGTCGACAAAGCAGAAGGAACGGGTCTGGGAGCCATCGCCATACAGCGTGAGCGGATCACCACGCAACGCCTGAACGATGAAATTGCTGACCACCCGGCCGTCGTCGGGCAACATGCGCGGCCCGTAGGTATTGAAGATGCGCACCACGCGAATCTCCACCCCATGCATGCGCTGGTAGTCGAAGCAGAGGGTTTCGGCGATGCGCTTGCCCTCGTCGTAGCAACTGCGGATGCCGATGGTATTCACGCAACCCCGGTAGCTCTCCGGTTGGGGATGCACCTCCGGATCGCCGTACACCTCTGACGTGCTGGCCAGCAGGAGGCGAGCACCGACACGGCGGGCCAGACCGAGCATGTTGTAAGTGCCCAGGAAACTGGTCTTGGCCGTTTTGATCGGGTTGTGCTGATAGTGCACCGGCGAGGCGGGGCAGGCCAGATGCCAGATCCGGTCCACCTCCAAGCGAATCGGGTCAGTGACGTCATGGCGAATCAGCTCAAAACGAGGATGCCCCAGCCACGGCTCGATGTTCTGCTTGCGGCCCGTGAAGTAGTTATCGAGGCAGATCACCTCTTCTCCGGCCTGCATCAAGCGGTCCACCAGGTGGGAGCCGACAAAACCGGCTCCTCCGGTCACCAGATTGCGCCTGATGGAAGCGGGCATTAGAGACGGACCAGATTGTCCTGAAGCTGCTGGCGGAACAAGGCCACTGTGCTTCTGAGCCCTTCAGACAAGGAAATCCGCGCCCGCCAGCCCAGCTGATCCAGCCGGCTCACATCCAGCTGTTTTTTGGGTGTGCCATCGGGTTTAGAGCGGTCCCATACAATCTCTCCTTGAAAACCCGTCGCCTGCGCCACGGCTTCGGCCAAGTCACGGATCGTGAGGTCAACGCCGGTGCCGACATTCAGAAACGGCAAGGGCCCCCCAGTGTCATCCATCGGGGCCTCAGGGGCCGCAGGGTCCCAGTGCTCGAGGGCAAAGACACAAGCTTCACCCAGATCATCCACATGCAGAAACTCCCGCAAGGGAGCACCACTGCCCCAACAGGTCACACTGGCGTCGCCCCGCTCGGCGGCCTCGTGGAAGCGGCGAATCAGGGCAGGCAACACATGGCTGTTGGTGGGGTGATAGTTGTCGCCGGGCCCATAGAGATTGGTGGGCATCAGGCTGATGGCATCAAAACCGTGCTGCTTGCGCAGGGCTTGACCTAACTTGATTCCGGTGATCTTGGCGATGGCGTACCACTCGTTGGTCGGCTCAAGAGCGCCGGTGAGCAGCGCTTCCTCGCGAATCGGCTGGTCCGCAAACTTCGGGTAGATACAACTGCTGCCGAGAAAGAGCAGACGTCGCACCCCCGAGCGCCAGGCACCCTCAATCACGTTGTTCTGGATCTTGAGATTGGCGAGCAAAAAGTCCGCCGGATAGCTGTTATTGGCCTGGATGCCCCCCACCTTCGCGGCGGCCAGGACCACCACCGTGGGGCGCTGCGCGCTGAACCAGGCCGCAACAGCGGCCGGGTCCTCAAGATCAAGAGCGGCGCGATCGGCCGTCAACACGTTGCCGTAGCCCGCCCTCTGCAAAGCCCTGCAGATGGCGCTGCCCGCCATGCCGCGGTGCCCGGCCACAAAGATGAGATCGTCCGGCGCGATCAGCGCACTCATGGCTTGATCGCAGCTGGATTGGTGGGTGGATTTTCCATCGAACCAACAACTTGATAGCCCTTACGACGCAGTAGCGCTTCCTTGGCCGCCTCTTCCTTGTCGGCTGCGACCATCTCGGCCACCAACTCTTCCAAAGTTGTGGTCGGCGTCCAGCCCAGCTTCTCTTTGGCCTTGGCGGGATCGCCCAGAAGCGTCTCCACCTCCGCAGGACGGAAGTAGCGGGGGTCGATGCGGACAACCACGGCACCGGTATCGGCGCGTCGGCCGACCTCAGCGATGCCGCTGCCTTCCCACTGCATGGCACCCCAGCCCAGTTGCTGGGCGGTGAGCTCAATGAAGCGGCGCACGCTCTCCTGGCGGCCCGTGGCGATCACGAAGTCTTCGGGAGTCTGCTGCTGAAGCATCCTCCACTGCATCTCGACGTAATCACGGGCGTGCCCCCAATCCCGCAAGGAATCAAGATTGCCCATGTAGAGGCACTGATCCAGGCCCGCATCAATGCGCGCCAGACCACGGGTGATCTTGCGGGTCACGAACGTCTCACCACGCCGCGGCGACTCGTGGTTAAACAGCACGCCATTGCAGGCGTACATGCCATAGGCCTCGCGGTAATTCACCGTGATCCAGTAGCCATACAACTTGGCCACTGCGTAAGGACTGCGGGGATAGAACGGCGTGGTCTCCTTTTGGGGGATTTCCTGAACCAAGCCGTAGAGCTCACTGGTACTGGCCTGGTAGATGCGGGTCTTCTGGGTGAGGCCGAGCATCCGCACCGCCTCCACGATGCGCAGGGTGCCGAGGGCATCGCTGTTGGCGGTGTATTCCGGCGCCTCAAAGCTCACTGCCACATGGCTCTGTGCACCCAAGTTGTAGATCTCATCGGGCTGCACCTGCTCAATGATCCGAATCAGGTTGGTGCTGTCCGTCAGGTCCCCGTAGTGCAACACCAGACGCGGGTCGGCCTCATGGGGGTCCTGATAGAGGTGGTCGATGCGGCTGGTGTTGAAACTGCTGGCGCGGCGCTTAATCCCGTGCACCACATAACCCTTCTCCAGCAGCAGGTCCGCCAGATAGCTGCCGTCTTGGCCGGTGATCCCAGTGATCAGCGCAACCCGCCCGCGGCAATCAACGGCTTCTGGACAGAAAGTCATGGCTCATCACCTTTCAACGACGGCTCTCCCGCGAGAGTGCCAATAACCAGGAAGCCTACGTAGAAGAGCAAGCCATCCCCATAGAGCAGAGGCTGGAACAACCACTGCACACTCAGGCAAACCAGGAAGCCGGCCGCAATACAGCCATCGAGCTGCAGCTTCTCCTGCCTGAGCACAAGCCCCAGACACGCGAGCGCGCGCAGCAGCAACGGAACAAGTGCGAGCAGCAACAGCAACAGCGGCAGCCAACCCACCCGGACATAGAGATCCAGAAAGACGTTGTGCATCAACTCCCCCTGGCTGGCATCGAAAACCAACGCAGTGCCTTGGAAGTGCAACCGGTTGCCGCCCCAGGGGAACTGACGCACGACAGGGACAAAACCCGCAAAGCGATCGAAACGTTCGTCATAGAGGCGTAGCCCAAGCCGGGGGAAACGCCACACCGCCAGGGCTAAAGCCGTCATTCCGGCGAGACATCCCAAGCTCAGGACCTGCTGGCGCCGCCGGGATCGCATCCAGCCCACGGCGACGGGCAGAACTCCGAGGGCGAGCACCAACCAACCCAACCGCCCGCTGAAGCAGACCATGGCGGCCCACCCGAGCACCCCAGCAGCGCTGAGCAGCCAAGCCAACGCAAATCGGCGCAGCATCCAGAGCCCGGGTAACAACCAGGCGCAGGCCAAGACCGCGTTCTGCTCCACCGAGCGCACATTGACGAGAGGATCTGAACCCCAAGGTGCAGCGATGGTGCTGTCTCGCCGGAGCAGCCACAAATCGAGCCAAGCCCCATCGGGGCAGAAGACCCGCGCGTGAAGCAACACGATCCAGACGTAGGCCAGGGCACCAAGGCCGTAGGCCAGCCAGAGCCAGCTCCTCTGCCGCCAGGAGAGCACCGCCGCGGCGCGGGCACCAATCCAGACGCAGCCAGCTGGCAGCAGAACCATCGAGACCAGATCCAACAGATCCCGCCCCCCCAGCTGCCAGAGCCCGTAGTGCACGGAGATGGCGCTGTAGCTGATGGAGAACAGCAGCAGAGCGCCGAGGCACCAGCGCAGTTGGGGCGCCAAGGGAGGGGCCTTACGGGTGCGCCAAGCCAGTAGGGCCAAGGCCGCGTAGAGGAGCGTGAAGGACTTGGGCAGATGCAGGCCGATCAGGCCAAAGAGAAGGGCTTCCATCAGCTCAGGGCCTGCTCCAGGGCCTGCAGATCAACCCGCAGCTGGCGTTGATAAGGATGCAGCAGCCGATCGAGTCGGGCGGACTCCACCGCCGGTGGGCAAGGGAACGGCCGCTGTAATCCCCGTTGGAACCCGTTGTAGAGGCCACCCCCCAGCACCGCCTGAGCCGGGTCATAGCCAGCGGCGCAGCGGGGATCCAGCTCCAGCAGGTGATAAGGCTCGCTGCGGCAGACCAAGGGGTTCAACGCCATCGAACCGTGCTCACACCAAAGCTCGCCGGCCTGGCGCAGGCGCCGCAGCAAGGCCAGGGGCGCCATCTCCAGGGGATTGAGCACCGTGACGTGATGGCGCTCAAAGCAACGGAGCACCTCCGGCAGGTTGACGATGCGCTCGTCCCGCAGCGAACAAAGAAACAATCGCTCCCCCCGGATGGAACTCTCACCAACGGCGACAGCCGGGGCCAACAGGTCCCTGGCCAGGCTGAGGTTCTGCCAGGGACTCAGGCGCGGCAACAGCAACGCATCGGTGAGTTGCCAGTTCACCTCTAAAAGCTGCTCAGGAGTGAACAACTCCACGCTCCCCGGTGGACAGAGCTGCTCCAGCAAGGCCGCCCACTCAGGGGAGGGTGCTGTGACGAGCAGGCGGCGGCCGCCGGCGGTGACGCGCGGCTCACGGGCAAACCAGAGGATCGCCCCAAGGCAATCCCCTACCCAATGGCCGAAATGGCTCGTGCTGTGGGGGAAGACCGCGTAGGGCCCCTCTAAAGGGCGCTTCGTTTTGCCCAGCTGCTTGCGGATCGTGTGGAACTGGATCGTGCGGGGCGCCGCGGCCTGAGCTCGGCTACTGCCGCCGCGCAGGGTCCAGGTCTCGATGCTCGGGTAGTGGGGAACCGCAGAGCTGCGGTAGGGATGGCTGACCAAGAGCGCCGGGGCGGGTGCCGCCAGGGTCAAGCGATCGAGATCCAGCACGGTCTGCCCAACCCGGGCCGCAGGTAACGGCGCAAACCCCACGGGCGAGAGGGGATGGTGGTAACCCAGCAAGCGTGTATCCGCCGCCTTCAGCCAGAGCCAGCGGGCCCAGTCGCCAAGCCGCTTCACCAGTAACACCTCCCGTCCACCTGATCGGCACCAGCAGGGGTTTCCGCCAAGGAGGGGCGAGCCCAGCTGGAGTTCATCAGCTGCTGAAAACGCGGGCTGGCCTCCCAGCGGCGACCACGGATGCCAAACAGCAGTTGCAGGGCTCCGCCGACATGAACAGCCACGCGGCCGGAGTCAGCGATGGCGGCGGCCAGGGGCAGGCCATAGCCCCCGCAACCCAGCAAGGCCACATCAAAGGTCAGCGCTGCCACCTGCCGTTGCAGCTGATCGAGCGCTGCACTCCAGCTGGCGTAGCCCTGGGTGGCTCCAGCCAGGGTCTGAGGGGGCACAAGGGTGATCAACTCAAACTCCGGCAGCACCGCCGGATCAGCGAACAGCTGATCGCGCCGGTGCCATTGCTGCTGAATCGTGCGCGCAAAGGGATGCACCACCAGCACCCGCTTACCTGCCAAGGCCGCACTCCAGGGCTGTGCCCACCACCAGGGCTCCAGGGCCGCCAGGCTGCAGCGCTGGGGCAGCGGCTCCAGGCCAGCCACCAACGCCGCTTGGTGGGGGCTGTCCCAGAGGGCCAACAAATCCACCCGCTCTAGGGCGCTCTGCAACCGCAGGGCCGCCGCGCGCAAGGCTCCAGGCTCCACCGGAAAAATCCCGGCGTTGCGGTGGGCTTCCCGCAGGCTGACACGGCTGAAGGGCGCTGCTCCAGGGCTCTGGGCTTCGGCCAACAAACGCGCTTCCACCGAACCCAGCCGGCCCACCAACACAGGCCGCTGCTCACGGATGGCCTCGGCGATCCAAAGACCCGCCTGCTCCTCACTGAGCTGCCCTGCAAACACCTGCGGATAGCGCCAACACTCAAGTCGGTGGGCGACACGGCGACCCCGCTGCTTGATGCTGTGGCGCCACTGCCAACTCATCGCTGCAGGACCTCGGCGTAGAGATCCCGGTGAGCCCGCGCCACCGCCTCGGGCCGCCAGGCCTGGCAGATCTCCAGGGGCAGCGACCCCTCGGGCTGCGCCAAGGCCCACTGCAGGCCCAGGGCCAGATCGCGGGCGTCTTCAGGCGCCGCCAGCCAGCCATTGCGGCGGTGCTGCACCAGATCTGGCAGCCCCCCCTGATGGAAGGCCACGACGGGGGTGCCGCAGGCCAGCGGTTCACTAGCGGACTGGGGCAGGTTGTCGAGGCGTGACGGCACCACCACCAGATCTGCGGCCGCGTAGGCCAGGGCCAGGCTCAGGTCATCGTCCAAGCGACCGGCGTAGTGCACCGGCAAGGGCAGGGCCCTAGGCACGGCAGGCGTGCTCTGGCCCAGCACGACAGCGCAGCAGTGCTTGCTCAGCCCTGGATCCAGCTGCTTGAACTGCTCGAGAGCCTCCACGAGCAAATCAAAGCCCTTGCGCGGATCAGCCACACCATCCATGGCGCCAAAGAGCACCAGGCGCTTGTGCTGGGGCCAACCCAGCCAACGCCGCACCTGGGCACGGGGATAGGGGCGGAAAACCTCCGGCAAGGCGTTGGGGATCACCCGGCAGGGCACACCCGCCAGCAGTGCTGAGGCAGCCGCCTGCTGCGCCATCCAGTGACTGGGGGCAATCAGCTGGAGCTGCGGCAACAGGGACCGCCAGGCCCGGCGTTTGCGCTGCCAGGTCCAGCGATCGAGATCCAGGCCGCGGTGATCCCTGGGCCTGGTCGCCGCGCCGTACCCCTGGGCAAAGCGCTGATCCCCCAGGCCATGGGGATAGTGCTCGGCCCCGCAAAAAGGCCAACAGTCATGGAGCGTCCAAAGCACCGGTCCCCGCAGCCGACCGATGGCCTCAACCGAGAGGAATTCATCCTGCAGCCAATGGAGATGCAGCAGCTCCTGGGGCCGGCGGTTGAGTTCCAGGTCCAACCGCGATGGCAGGGCAGCCACCGAATGGGTGATCGGATTGGCGGAACGCTGGGGCTTTCTCAACCACCAGCTCGCAGTGCTGCGCAAGAGCGCCAGGGCCTGACGGGGCTTAGATCGGGGCGCATCCACCCAACTGTCGCCGCGGCTAGCGCGGGCCACGCGCATGCGGCTCTCGATGCCCGAGGCCCGCAGGGCCTGGTGCAGGCGATAGCTGGCGCGGGCTGCCCCCTGGCCGCCGTCGTAGGTGGAAAGGTGCAACACGCGCATCTCAGCGCACCCCCAGCAGCCGCAGGGCTTTGCGGCCCTTGCGCAGCAGTTCAGCCCGGCGACTGCGCCGATACAGGCGCGCAAAGGTGTCGGCGTCCCGGCGCCGGTCCGCCTGGATCACGGTTGGATGGCGCAGCGGAACAGACACCGTGCCCCGGGGTCCCAAGGGGGAACGCTCATCGAGGGTGTGGGTGGCATCGGCATCAAAGCCAATGTTCTCGGCTAACTCCAGCGCCGGGATCACGGTCAAGAACCCCTGCTGCCAGCAGCTGAGCTGCCAGATCATGTCCCAGGTGTCGATCTGACCTTGGGCGAGGGCCTCGAGCCAGCCGCCCCATTTATGAGCGAAGGCGCGGCCCCCCAGCTGCTCGAGCCAGCCGCCCTCCCGAAACACCGGCCAGCCTGTGAGATCGCGGTCGTAGCACTGCCAGGCCCGGCGCCAGCTGGCCCAGCCCCAGCAGTGGCTGTAGATCGAGAAGCGATAGCTGCTGCCATCGGCCGGGGGCCGGCGCTGATGGTTGTTGGCTGCAATGGCCCCCACCCGGGTGTCATGGCGGTAGTGCTCCAGCAGCTCCTGGCAGTAGGGGAAAAAACTGGGATCAACCAGGATGTCGTCCTCAAGAACAATCCCCTCGCTCTCGCGCTCAAAAAACCAATCCAGCGCAGCGGTCACCCCGGAGCGGCAGCCCAGATTGCTCGGTTGAAACAGGCGCTCCAGCTGGCAGGGCCAATCGATGCCCCCCTCAGGCGCCGGCGCTAACAAGGCGCGAACCGCAGCGCAGCGCTCGTCTTCGCCGGCACGCGTCGCGCGGGGGCCATCGCAAGCCACATAGAGCCGCTCGGGCTGGAGTTCTCTCAGCACTTCAAGCACCCGGGCCGTGGGCCCCGGGCGGTTGAAGGCGATCAGCAACACCGGAACCGCAAAGCTCATGGCGCCAGCAGCAGATAACCCAGCCAATACCCCGCCGACATCAAAGCGGAGAGGGCCAGCCAGAGCTTGAGAAGCCAACTGCGAGAAGCCAGCAAGGCCAGCAGCGCCAGGCTGGCCAGATCAATCCAGACCCGGGTGTAATCGGGGAAGCGCGCCAGGATCTGGGTCGAGGTGCAGAGCGCCGGGAGCAAATAAAGGGCCGAAGCCAGGCGCAACCAACGGCCGCCCCAGCCGCGCCAGGCCGCGAGTACCAGCACCCCAAGGGTGCCCAACCAAAGGCCAAAGCAACCGGCGTCAAACAGCCGCTCCAAACCGCCGGGTTGGAGGTCGGCCAGCGGCCTCAGTCCCAGGAGCTGCAGACCTTTCTGAAGGGCACCCTCCAACGGGAAGCCGAAGTGAACGCGGGCCAGGGCCCCATCGGGCACGGCAGCAAACCGTCTCGTCAAGTTGCCAGACCAGAGCAGCAGCGGCAGCGGCACCACCGCCAGCGGCAATAGCCAACGCCAGCGCCGCTCCCGCAACGCTGTCAAACCACTCGCAGCCCAGGCGATTAGACCGGTCTCCCGGGTCAGACTGGCGGCGATCAAACTGAGCCAGTGGGGCAGCAGACGCGCCTGACGGGCTGTCAGGGCAGCAGCGAGCAGCAGGGTCGTCGCCAGCAAATCAGCAGTGGTCAAGCTGAGGGTGATCCAGTAGCCCGGCAAAGCCAAGACCGCCAACCCCCAGCCCGCTGAACGCTGCTGCAGCTGGGCCCAGGCCGCCACCAAGGCCGCCGCACAACCCATACAGACCACGTTCAGCAGGCCCAGGGTCCAGACGATCAGCTGGGGTTGCCCCAGTCCGCTCAAATAAGCCAACAGCGGATAGAGCAGGCGTTTACCCCGATAGATCGGATTGTCCAAGGCCTGACTGCTGCCTGCATCCAGTTGCCATGGATCCAGGGCGAGACTGAGAAATTGCTGGCCGTCGTTGCCGCGCTTTCCCGCCAAGCGCACCACGGGTTGATCCGCCAACCGGGGCGAAATCGGCAGCTGATCACCCACCCGAGCCAGGCCGGTGGGATTGCCTCCGTACTTGCCGAACACCAACAGCGCCCAGACCAACAGGGCCATCAGGCCCGCCAGCACCCCCACGGCCTTGGGGCCCAGGGGCGCCTGCCCCCCTTTCAGCCAGCTCTTGAGAGTGGGCCAACTGGGCCAGCCCGGGATGCTCAAGCCCTGACCCCAGACCTGACGCAACAAGCGTTGCTCATGGGCCCAAGACGTGGAGGGTTCTGGAGGAGCGGGCTCCTCACCAGAAACCAGTTGCTGCATCAAGTCCTGCCAAACGGCAGCGACGGCTTGGACAGCAAAGCGCTCCTGGCAGCTGTGCTGTCCGCCCTGCCCAAGCTCCCAAGCCCAGCTGGGCTCCTGCAGCAACGCAATGCAGTGATCCGCCAACTGCTGATCGCTGCTGGCCAGCAAACCGCTTTGACCGTCCAGAACGGTTTGGGCCAGGGCATGGCGGCGCGGCGCCACCACGGGGATGCCGCAGGCGTTGAACTCAGCGGCACTCAGGCAGAAGGTTTCATCGCGGCCACTGGGGTTGACCACCCCAACTGCGACCTGATCAAAAGCGTCGTAACGCTCCAGGCCGCTGCGGCCTTCAAAGGAGACCCGATCGCCATAGCCGCCCCGCTCCAACAGGGCCAAGCAGTGCCGTTCGTAGGCACTCAGACTGGTTGAGCGGGCGCCGCCATAGAGATCCGCTCCACCAAAGACCCGCAGCTGGGCCTCCGGGCAGGCGCGGGCGATGCGCGGCCACTGCTGCGCCAGCCGATCAAAGGCCTTAAAGGGCGTGATCGCTCCCACATAGGCCAGGTCCTTAGCCGCCGCGGCCTGCTCCAAACTCCGGGGTTGGCGCCAGGCCGGCGGCACCGCCACGGGGTTCGGGATAACGACCGCCCTTTGGGCCAGCCGGCTGTGTCGGAAAAAATCCAATTGGGCGCCGCTGACCAGTACCCAACACCACAGGGCCGGCAGAGCCTCGTAGCGGGACTGGTCATGGCAGCCCAGGTTGTGTAACCAGGCGATCAGTGGCAAAGGACTGGTTTCAAGCGCCTGCCAATCGGACCGATCGGTAAAACCAGGGCGAAACACCAAAGCCTGGCGGCCGCCGTCCCCTGCGGTCTGAACAGCAGTCGCCAAGGAATCGACCACTGCCGTGCAGGAGGTAGGGATGCCCTCGATTGACTGGGTAGCCGTCAACAACAGCAGCGGCTGCAGCGGACCCTCTGCTGCGAGCTGAGCCACGACGGCCAGGAAGGCAAACTCGGTGCCCCCGATGCCGGGATTACCCAGCCGTGGATCGCTGAGACCACCCCGCTCGGCGATGCCCCGGTTGTCGAGGAAAAAGGCAAGCCGCATAGGCCCCACAATGGCAGGGTCTGCCGAAAGCACATGCGCTGCAGGGGCCTGATGGGGGCAGCGGTGGCACTGGCCGTGCTGATCTGGCTGCCGCTGGGGCTGGCCGGCGTCCCCTTGGACACCCCAGACGGTTTTTTGCACCTGGGTTGGGCGGTGGGCTGGGTCAAACAACTGCAGCAGGGCTGGCTCTGGCCCACCTGGAGTGATCTGCCCTGGGCCGGTGCGGGGAGCAGTGCACTACTGATCTACCCACCCCTGTTTCGCTGGTTCGTGGGGCTGCCACTACTGCTGGGGCTTCCCCCCGATGACGCCCTAGCCACAGGCCTTCTGCTCCTCCTGCTGCTGCACAACGGCGGGGTCGCTGCACTCGCCATCCACTGGCTACAGAAGTCACGCTGGCGCTGGGCGCTGCTGATCGCCGCCAGCCTGAATCCCTACCTCCTTATCAACATTTATGTGCGCGGGGCCTGGCCGGAAGCCCTGGCTCAAGCCCTGCTCTGGTGGCTGGCCTTGGGGTTTTTAGGGCTGCAGCAACGGCGGCCCTGGGGCTGGCCGCTCGCGGGTCTTGCGCTGGCCGGCATCGCCTTGAGCAACTGGAACGCCGCCCTGTTGACCGGGGTGGCTTGGGGGCTAGCGGGCTTGCTGCTTAGGCGCAAAACCTGGCTCTGGAGCGGCGCCCTGGGGGCCGGACTGGCGATGCCCTTTTGGTTGCCAGCGCTTCAGGCTCTGCCATCGGTTCGCCCCCCCATCCCTGCGGGCCTGTTGCCAGGGGAATTTTTTGCGGACATCGATCTGGGATACCGAAGCTTTGCGGCGCTGCTCTGGATCCAAGCGGTGGCGATTGCCCTGCTGCTGCTCTGGCGCTGGCTTGGCTGGCGGGGCACCTCCTCTCTGGCCCGCTGGGGTGCTCTATTAGCGCTCGTCTCTCTGCTGATGAGCCTCTCGATCAGCGCACCGATCTATCACTGGCTCCCAGCGCTACAGCGCATTCAATTTCCCTGGCGCTGGCTCAGCCTGGGCTGGTTTGGTGCCCTGCTCTGGTTCGCATCGGCCAGCGAGCAACCCCAGCGCACCAACCGAACCCGATCTGCGGCCCTCGCAGTGACCGGCCTGGCGGCGGCTGGATGCTGGTTCGATGGGCTCTGGCGCTTTCGCAGCAATCTCTGGGGCCATGCCCCGAGCGCCAGCGAGCGGATGGCCCTGCGCACCTTGCTGAGCTGTGATCCCCTGACACCCTGCTCAGCAGGCGTGGCTGGGCTGCCAAAGGAGGGGGAGCTGGCCAAACGCTTTGTGGCCCTGCCCGATGGCCGCATTGCCTTGAGCGGTGTACCGGATTACAGCCCTGCCGAGGTGCCTGAGGCGTCCTGGAACAAGCGGCTGGCCATTTTTTGGCTGCCGGCCTGGCCGCAAACACGTTGGGCTGAATGGTCTGGGCAAGGAAGGGTGACACTGCTGGAACGCACGCCCCGCAGCCGGGTACTTCAGGTGAACGCCACCAGCGCCGGCCGGCTACGAATCATGCAGTGGGCCCACCCCAGCTGGCGGGTCCAGGTCAACCGCGGCCAAGGCTGGAGCGCTCCGCTGCCGGCGGGAGGGCGAGATGGCCAAGGTTGGATCAGCATCAAGCTCCCGGCCGGCCGCTCCCAGGTGGCCTTGAGCTACGGCCAGCTGCGATCAGGGCCCGTACGATCCCGGCCATGAACACCGCCGCAGCCCGCCCCCCTCGGCCGCTGATCAGCGCGGTAGTTCCCTTTTTGAACGAGGCAGCAACTCTGCCAGTCTTGTTTGCGGAACTGGAGCAGCAACTGGGGGCCCTGGGTCTGCCCTGGGAGCTGGTGTTGGTGGATGACGGCAGCCGCGATGAGTCACTCGAGGTGGTGCGCTCCCAGCTGGAGCAACGCCCTCAATTGAAAGCGACGGTGCTCAGCCTCTCGCGCAACTTTGGCAAGGAGGCGGCCCTGACCGCTGGCCTGCAGGCCAGCCGTGGCGATGTGGTGGTGCCCCTCGATGCCGACCTGCAGGACCCCCCCGAGCTGATCGGCGCCATGCTCGAGCAATGGCGGCAAGGCTTTGATGTGGTCTATGCCGTGCGGCGGCGGCGGGCGGGCGAGAGCAACACCAAACGCTTGACGGCTTTTGGGTTTTATCGGCTGATGGGACGGCTCAGCAGCACCGCGATCCCCGCAGACACCGGCGACTTCCGTCTGATGGATCGCTGCGTGGTCGAGGCCTTACTGCAGCTGCCGGAACGAAGCCGCTTCATGAAGGGCTTGTTCGCCTGGGTGGGATTCCGCCAAAGCGCCATCAGCTACGACCGTGATGCCCGCCAGGGCGGCAAAAGCAACTGGAACTACTGGAAGCTCTGGAACTTCGCCCTCGATGGCATTACCTCCTTCAGCCGAGTGCCCCTCCAGGTGCTCAGTGGCAGTGGCGTAGCCATTGCATTCCTGGCGCTGCTCTACGGCGGCTGGATGGTGCTGCGCACATTAGTCTTTGGCATCGATCTCCCTGGCTATGCCTCGTTGATGACCGCCGTGCTGTTCCTCGGGGGCGTTCAACTCATTGGCCTTGGGATGCTGGGGGAATACCTCGGCCGGGTCTTCGAAGAGGTGAAAGCCAGGCCGCTCTATTTGGTTCGAGAGCGCTGGGAACAGTGATGGCCAAACGACTGCCCCTACTCCTCATTGCCGACACCAGCGTCCCGGAGGCGCTGGGCAGCAAGTTTCTGCGGGGGGCCCAGCAGGCCGGCCTGGATCCCAAGCGCGACCTATTAGTGGCCTACACATCCCCGGCGCCGGCCTTCTCGCCGAGCATGGGGCGGTTGCGCGGGAAAGTCTTCTACCGCCTGGCGGATCGGCGCAGCTGGGAGTGGTGGGGCTTCCAGCGGAAGCTGATCGCACTGATCGAGCAGCACAAACCCAGGCTGGTGCTGGTCACGGGCATCTTGCCCCTAGCACCGCAGGTGTTCCAAGCCATTCGCGCATCAGGAGGACGGATCGTGAATTACCTCACGGACGATCCCTGGAATCCGATTCACCGGCGCCGCTGCTTTCTGCGCAACCTGAAGGACTACGACCACATCTTCAGCACCAAAGAAGCGCTGCGGCAGCGGCTAGAAGCGGCGGGCACCCTGAGCACCAGTTGGCTCCCTTTTGCCTACGACCCTGAACTGCATCACCCGATCGACTTCACCGATCCCGAAGCGGCCGATGTGCTGTTTGTGGGTACAGGCGCTGCAGAACGCCTGCCCTGGCTCGAGGCCTTGGCTGATCTGCCGGGGCTGCGCCGCCGCATCCACGGCAGCAGCTGGGAAGGCTTGAGCACACCGGGCTGGGAGAAGGGGCCAGCTGTGGTGGGGGAGGACTACTGCAAGGCGATGGGTTCAGCCCGGGTCGTTCTGGGGTTACTACGTCAGGCCAATGGTGACCTCTCGACGGATCGCTCCTATGAGATCGGGGCCATCGGAGGCTGCGGCCTCTACCAAGACACAAGCGAACACCGGGCCCTCCTGCAGAACTACCCCGATAGCGGCTTCTTCAAGGACCCAACAGAACTGAGAGCACGGGTCGAGGCTCTGCTCAGGGATCCAGAACGGCAAGAGCAGTTGCGGCAAGGAGGCGCACAGACTGTGCGCAGGCCACAGCACACCTACGGCGCCAGGCTGCGGACGATCCTGGAGTGGAGCCAGGCAAAGCCATGAAGATCACCATCGTCGTGGGGGGGCGCTGGCATGCCTTTGATCTGGCCCGGGAGCTACAACAAGCCGGTCACCTGCACCGCCTCATCACCAATTACCCCCGCTGGTTTGTAAAGCGCTGGGGAATCCCCAACGACAACGTCGTCAGCTTGCCGCTGACCTTCTGGGTGGTGAAAGCGATCTACAAGCTTGGCGGCGAGAGCTTGATGATGCGCTGCCAGTGGCATGTGCACCGCTGGTTTGCCCGAAGGGCGGTCAAGCACCTGGAAGGCAGCGAGTTAATCCACGGCTGGTCCCAGTGGAGCGAACCAAGCCTCGCCTGGGCAAAGCAACGGGGGATCCCAACAGTGCTGGAGAGATCCTCCGCGCACATCCTTGAGCAGAGCCGGCTGCTGAACGAAGAACATCGCCGCCTGGGCCTGAAGTGGGCAGCCACCCACCCGCGGATCGAAGATATGGAGCTACGGGAGTACGAGCTCTGCAGTCAGGTTGCGGTTCCGAGCCTGTTCGTGAAGCGCAGCTTTCTGGAGCGGGGCTGGCCCGCAAAGCGCCTCTTTCGCAACGCCCTGGGGGTCGACCTCAGCCGTTTCAAGGCTACGGAGCAAGCCCCCCGCCCACCTGAAGTGAGTGGTTTGAGGGTGATCTACGCGGGTTCACTGTCCGTACGTAAGGGAATCCCCGATCTGCTTGAGGGGTTTAGGCAAGCGAACCTTGCTAACGGCACCTTGACCCTGGTGGGCGGCGAGACCCCCGAACTGGAGGGTCTGCTGAAGCAGCAAAACCATCAGGTGCGATGCCTCGGTCACCTTCCCCAGGCCGAACTGGTGGAGCACTACGCCGCAGCGCACTGCTTTGTGATGGCCTCCATCGAGGAAGGGATGGCGATGGTGCAGATGCAGGCCCTGGCCTGCGGCCTACCGCTGATTTGCACGACGAACACCGGTGGCGAGGACCTGCTCAGGCTGCAGGGCAGCGGCTCAGTGCAACGTGACCATGACGTTGAAGAATTCCCCGCCGGTTATCTGGTCCCCATCCACCGTCCCGATGCCATTTCCTGGTGCCTGCAGGCACTCGCCCAAACCAGCAGCCTCTGGGAGCAGAAGCGTGAAGCCGCGCTGGACCTGGCACGAAGCGAGCTGAGCTGGAGTGCCTACGGCAAGCGCGCGATCGCCAACTACCAGGCCCTGCTCGAGGACAAGGGCTAATGGAAATCACGATCATCCTGCCGGTCTACGGCCGCTCGGGGCTGCTAGGCCCGGCACTGGAGAGCGTGCTGCAGTTGCAAGATCCAGGCTGGCAGCTGTTGATCGCCGATGACGGCTCTGACGCGGATACGCAAGCCTTCATCCAAAGCTGGATCGACTCTCAGAACCAAGACACGCGGGTGCGGTGGGTCAGGCGCCCCCAAAACCTCGGACTGTTCGGCAACTTGAACCGTGCCATTGAAGAGAGCAAAAGCGAGTGGGTGCTGCTGCTCTGCAGTGATGACCTGCTGTTACCCCATGCCATAGGGCGGATTCATGAGATGTGTGAACGCTGGCCCGATGCAGGACTGATCCTCTCGACCTATGAATCCATCAATGAGGACGGGAGTCCACGGCCGGCAGACAGCGCCTGGCACCACGACCAGGTGAGCCAGGAAACAGCGTTGGTGCCACCTGAGCGATTCGTGCCTGCACTGCTGCAGCTGGGGAGCTTGAACGGGAACCTCAGCGGGATGGCCTTCAGCCGCAGCCACTGGCGTGCAGCAGGCCCCTTCCTCGAAGACTGGCGCCATGCGGCGGATTGGGAATGGCTACTGCGGGCGAGCGAAAACCAGCCCCTCGTCCTGAACCGGGTGCCGATCGCGCAGGTACGGACCCATGAGCGCCAACTCTCCAACCGCAACCGTCGCAGCGGCCATGAATTACAGGAGGTGGCGTCTGTGGTGCAGCAATTACGCGAACACCCCCTATTAAGCGATGAACCACGTCGCCGCTGCTGGGCCGCCCACGTGATGCAGTTTCAGCTCTGGAACGTGTTGAAGCAATTCAGTCAAACGAGGCCCAAAGAGCTGACGCAAGGCCTAAAGGCCATCCACCAGGCCGCCGGCCTCCGGCAGACTGCCTGGACACTGCTTCGATGGCTGCCCGCACGATGGCGACGACTGCCGCGCACAAGCGCACGCTGATGGCCCAGCGCTCTGATGCGCGCCTCGCAGAGCTGATCGCCACTCGGATTCTGCCGAACTACACCAGCACAACGCTCCTGGATATCGGCTGCGGCGACGGGGTCGTTAGCAGGCATCTTCCAAGCCAATGTGAGTACACAGGCCTGGATATCAGTGATGCCTGCATCTACGAACAGCGCCACGACAATCCCAAGGTTCGCTATGTGCAAGCGGGTCAGATTCCTGACCTGATGCGGAGCGAAGGTCCCTGGGACACAGTGCTCTTGCTGGATGTCATTGAACACACCCGGCGCTTCACGCCACTGTTTGAGTTAGCCCTGACGCGCGCCAATCAACAGGTGGTCGTCAGCCTGCCGAATGAGCTCTTCGTTCTAGATCGACTCAGAATGCTGCGAGGACACGAGCTCAATGCCCACAGCCTTGATTTAGTTGATCAACCCGAGGGGTTCAAACACCAGTTCATCGTCAATATCGATAAAGCACGGTCTCTCCTGTCACAAAGAGCTGAGGCCTTGGGCTTCAACTTGACTGAGGAAATTCTGCGTCCTCTGATCAGCAAGCGACGCCTGGCCCAACCAGCCTGCTGGGCCTTACAGCAGCTGAGCTCCCCCCAACTCTGGAGCATGGGCAGCGTGTTCATTTTTCAGCGGCGTGCGTGAGTAACCCTCGACCCAGAAGAGCCGACCGGGATCGTCTGGACACCTTGCTCGGACCACTGCAGTGGTGCCTGACACCATGGGGAGCAATCGGCATCGGGATCAGCGGCTGGATCCTGACGGCGCCACTGAGTAGTGCTCCACTCGCGATTGGACTGTGCTGGTGGGGGGTCGTTCTTCTGCTGTGGGCCATCCAGCTTGAGCGCCCCTGGATCAACGTTCTTCCCTTCCCCCCCTCACGGTCCTAGCCCTGCATTTGTTCCTGCGGTGGGAACTCGGCGGAATGGTCCTTCTACTCAGCCGTAATGGCCCGGGCGATATCCAGGACTGGATTGCGCATGTCCATCAGGCACTCCCCCTGAATGCCGTGATGACCTCGGGGATCGTGCTTGGAGGCCTACTGAATTGGCCACTGATCCATCGGTCAAAAACTCCCGCTTCCGCTGCCATCAACAACGACTCTCCTCAACGCGGTTTCAGCAGACAGCAGCTACTTCTCCTTGGCGCCATCACTGGTGTTGTGGCCGTTGGTTATGTAGCGGTTGGCTTTTTCGCGGGGACACTGGACCGCGGAGCGGCCTATTTCACTTGGGCCGGACGCTTCTGGCGACCAGACACCTTATTTTCTGCTGCGATCCGTCTTCGAGATCTCTATTTCATTGTTCTACCGCTGTTGTTGTGGCGCTGGCGCAGAAACCTGCTCATCGTCATGGCCTTTTTTCTTCCCACCGCAGCGAGCCTGGCGGCATCCGCCCTGCTTGGAGGACGCGGTCTTCTGCTGTACCCCGGATTGCTGACATTGGGTGGCCTGTGGCTGGCACAAGCCAATCCCAAACTCATGCGCTGGCTCATCATTGGACTCTGTGCTTTGGCGCTCAGTGCGATCGCTGTTTTACCCACCATGCGTCACAGCAACTCCTTCCAGCAGTCAACAACGAGCGATCTAATCACCAGGCTGGGAGCCCTACAAAACGGAACTGAAATCCTGAATTCCTCAGCTGCCATTCCCCTAATTGGTCGAGATCTTTATGCCTGGAGTGATCCCTATCTGTTCCGGGAACCCGGACTGAGTCAACGTCCAGCAGGATCCAAGCGGCTAGGGAATCTTCTCTTCCTTTGGGCACCGCAGGCCGTGATGCCCAATCGTCCGCCCATCAACGACGGGCATTTAATCGCCAAGGAAATCAAAGGTTCGCCCAGTGAGGGGACCCAGGATGGTCGGCACATCTGGTTTCCGGGTGTGAGCTTAAGCGCTGATCTCTACTGGCGCTTTCGCTGGCCTGGGGTTTTGCTTGGAAGCAGCATCTTCGGCCTTCTCTATGCCTACTTTTGCCGCGCCTGGTATCAACTGGCCGCCTTAAACCGGAGCACGGCCACAACCCTGATCGCGCTGTTCCCGTCAACCTTTCTTCAAGGCCCCCCGCTCAGATCCCTCTCTGAGACGGCCTGGAATTGGTTCTATGAGTTTCCAAAATACGTTCTCATTCTCGCTGCGATCACAGTATTGATTGAATTTGTCAATCGGCTCTGGCCTGGTCGAGCACCAAGCGCAGAAAATCAACCAACCGATCAATAGCAACTGGCGCAGTCAACAAAGGAGTCTCAGTGAGCTCTGAAAGACGCCGCGAGCAGGCAAGATCTTCAGCCAAACCCGCAGCAACGCCTCCCGAAAGATAATTATACAAATTCAAGAATGACCTCGGATTAAAATCAACCTCCGCAAGTCGGTCGACATATCCAATCGGAATCGCTCCACAGGCGAAGCTCTCGGGAATTTTCTCGGTGTAGTACCCCGGAGCGATCGCATTTTCTGGGCAGAGATTAAAACGATAACCACTCAGCAACTCCCGCTTCGTGAAGTTCGAGCGGGTATGGTCAGCGATCGAAGAATCAAATGCTCGACCGAAGCCATCGACTGGCAAAGCACGGTCAACCTCGCGCCACAGATAGCGACGCTGATCATTGAGATAGGACGCCAAAAATGCGGCCCGTTGTTCACCAGAGTGATTCCAATCCAGGGGCCGAAGCAACTGCTCCTGCTTGAGCGGCTCACCCAGGCGAATCCATTGAGCAGGTGAAGGAATCCCATCAGCACTGAAGTCAACGTAATTCCACCAGTGGGGCATGCGCTGATAGCACAGATCTCCCACCCTCAATTCGTGTCCCAGGCCAAAATCGCAACCCGACTGCTCAAAGTTTTGATAGTTCTCGGCGAACGGATTCTCGGAGCTCACATGCAGCCGTAAAGGTCGAGCCGGCTGCCGCCAAGGGCTGTTAATGCGCTCTCGCCACTGCAAACCGCGGTTCAACCAACGGCGCCGCGCGCTGCCATCAGCGAACGGGCCACGAATCAGCAAGTCATGCGGCTCAGTTCGTGACACCAGCTCAAACCTGCAGAGCGTGCCAAGAACCCGCATGACCAGATCCGTGCTGGCAAAGCTGGGGTAACAACCCTCAAGTGCGAGCCGAAGGGGACCCAAACGTTTGAAATCAAGAGTCGGCCGTAAGTTAAGGGCATGAATTGATGGCGACCCTGCAATCCAGTCTTCGTCAGGGTGCTTGGCACCTGCTACGCGGATCTGTTGTAGGTCGCGCTTTGGGCTTTGCGCTCAACCTCTGGTTAAGCCGCAGCCTTGGGCCGGCTGGGCTAGGCCTCTTCAGCCTGGTCCTGACGACGAGTCAAACCTTTGAGCTCACTGCTCGAGGGGGGGTTGATTACGGACTGAGCTGTGCCCTCACTGGAGAGGGAGCCAAGGAATCTGCGCAAACCAAGGGCAGCCTCGCCGGGTCGGCCATCCAGCTGGTTCAGCTGAGCACGCTTGGTCTTGCGCTGGCGCTTTGGCTTTGGGTCATCCCGCTGCAGGGACTCCTACCCAGCGACCTCAGCTTGAGTCGCAGCGCCCTGGCACTCGCCCTGGTCGGCATCGCCAGCCTGGAGAGTCTTGGCGGGCTTCCTTGGGATCTCCTGATCATCGCCGGCGCCACAAAACTGGTGGCTCTTCGACAAGGACTGTTCTCCCCGCTCAAGCTGCTGCTCGCCGCCATCGGGGCGGCCTTGGGCGGCGTTGCAGGAGCCCTGATTGGTTACGGACTGATGAGTGGCCTGCAGCTGGTCTGGTTGAGACAGAGCTGCCGTCAACTCTGGCCCTGGCCACATCGCTGGCAACCGGACTGGCCCGAAGCCTGGAGGTTGATCAGAAGCGGCATCAGCCTGTATGGCTCGAATGCTTTGGCGGCCATGGTGTTTTTACCACTACTGGCGGGCGTTGCCCAGGCGGAAGGAGTGTCCGATGTGGGCTTCCTCAGGGTGGGGCAGCTGATCGTGCAGGTCTTCACCTTGCTTCCAGGAGCCCTAACGCCTCTGCTGTTCCTGAGGCTCAGGGCAACAACGGTTGAATCCCAGCGCAGCGAGAACACCGAACTCTCGCTGCGGCTGATCTGGTGGCTGGGCTTAGCCGCACTGCTTGGCTACCTACTCATCGACAAACCACTGGTCCAACTGTTTTTTGGAGACTCCTATCTGCCCTCCATCCAGCCAACCCGTCTCTTGGTTCTGATGGCCGTCTTGGATTCGGTCAACCAGGTCTTGCACACACCCCTTCTGGCCAGCCAACGCACACGCCTGTTTGCCATCGCTCAGAACAGTGGAGCGGTGCTGGCGGCCCTGCTGGGCTGGTGGCTCATCCCAACGAGCGGCCTGCAGGGCTTTTTAGCTGCCAAGCTTTGTTTTTCCGTCGTACCTGTCGCGATCTACCTGAGTGAGGCTTGGAGACGCTTCATCCAGCCGAGAATGGTGATTCGGCTGCTGCTGGCCACGGCGGCGGTGACCCCCCTCTGTTGGTTGTCCGATCCCAATCCCCAGTGGTCGATGCTCTGCGCTTTTGGTGTCGCGATCATCCTGACCATTGAAGGCAGGCCACTGCTGCAATTGCTGCCGCGACGTTGAATGCGGATCCTCCACGCCATGCCTGTTTATGCCCCGGCATGGCAGTACGGGGGGCCGGTTCTGAGCGTGAGTCGGCTCTGCGAAGCCCTAGCAGGCAAAGGCATTGCCGTTGAGGTCATCACCACCAATGCCGGCCTCAGTGATTTGCCCTTATCTGAACTAGGCCGACCGATCATGCGGAATGGGGTGCCAGTGACCTACTACCCCGTCGACCACGCCACCGGCCCCATCCAGTCCAGACGCCTGGTGCAATCCCTCTCGAGGGTAATGGCTCGTGCGGACCTCCTACACCTCAGCGCCATCTGGCAACCCTTGGGAATCCCCATCCAGAGAGAGGCGATCCAACAAGGGGTCCCCATCCTTCACACCCTGCGCGGGGCCCTTGGCCCCTACTCCCTGGGCCAGCGCTGGTGGAAAAAACTGCCCTACTTCCTGGTGCGCGAGCGGCCTTACCTGCAACAGGCCGCAGGCCTTCATGTCACCAGTGAGCAAGAAGCAAACGAACTCTGGCCCCTAGCCCTACGGGCACCACGTTGGTTCCTGCCCAATCCGATGGACCTGGATCAGCTGCACCCCAACCCTGGTCTGAGACAGCAGTGGCGCCGGCAATTGGGCGTGCACTCCAATCACCCACTTCTCCTGATCTGCGGACGGCAGCATCACAAAAAAGGCTTGGATTTATTACCCCCGGTGCTGTCTGCACTCCGCGACAAGCCATGGCAACTCCTCCTGTTAGGAGGGGACGAGGATGGCAGTGGTCAGCAACTGATCCAGCAACTCCAACGACGGGGATTAGGGCAGAGAGTCATCGAACACCCCACTGTGCCCGCCGCGGAATTGGGAGGGGTCTACAACGCAGCGGATCTGCTGCTGCTGCCAAGCCGCCATGAAAACTTTGGCAATGTTGTGCCTGAAGCTTTGGCCTGCGGCTGTGCGGTGGCCATCAGCGACCGCACCGGCGTCGGAGTGGATCTACAGCGCAGCGCACCTCAGGGATTCGGCGCCGTGCTGCCTCGACGATGCCGCGACTGGATCCAATGGCTTGGGTGGTGGCTGGAGGACGCACCGCGCGCCAGCCTTCCAGTCAGCCAATGGGTCGCACAGCACTATTCACAATCGGCCGTTGCCGATCGCGCGATTGAGCTCTACCAGCAGATCCTGCAAACTCAGCAGGGTTGAGCAGGTCATCCCCTGACGCGTTCGTCCGCTATCCCCCAACCAACCGATCCGACCGGCCTGGCCGCGGTGGTCCTGTGCCTGAACGAAGCCGATAACCTGCCCCGCTGTCTGGCCTCACTGGCTTGGTGCGACGAGCTTGTAGTGGTGGATTCCGGCAGCACTGATGGCAGCCAGCAGATCGCCATCGAGCTTGGAGCACAGGTGTTCGAGCATCGCCAAGCCGGGCGCTTCCTGATTAGCGAGCAACGCAACTGGGCCCTTGAGCATGCCGAACTCAGCAGCCCTTGGGTGCTGTTCCTTGACGCGGATGAAGAGATTGGTCCTGACTGCCGAGAAGCCATCCAAACCAATTTGGATGAATCAAAAGACCTCGACGGCTTTGAACTGACCCCCCGTTACTGGTTTTTGGGACGGTGGTTAAAACGAACTCAGAACTATCCCAACTGGCATCCTCGGCTCGTGCGCCGCGGCCATCTTCGTTTCGAGGGAGGGGTCTGGGAAAACTTTCCCGCGGGGTCTACCGTCGGCCGCATTGCCCAGCCCTACGAGCACTACGCCTTCAGCAAGGGGATCGATGATTGGTTAGAGCGGCATCGACGCTATGCCGACTGGGATGCCGAAACGATCTGCAGTTACTTGAGCTCAGGCAACCGACAAGCCTTCGGCACGAGGCGGGCCTTGAGGCTCCGTCAGTTCACGGCCCTGCTTTGGCCTGTCAGACCCCTGCTTCGCTTTGGCCAGAAGTACCTGCTCCAGCGTGGGTTTCTGGAAGGGTGGCAAGGGCTCTTGTTCTCGTTACTGATGGCCGGATACGACCTGATCACGGTCATCAAGGTGATTGAACGGCGACGACAGCAACGAGGCCTGCCGCTGTGATGCCTGCTTTGCGCAAGCCAAAACGGCTCCTACTGATCAGCGAGCACTTTGAGCCCAGCACTGGGGCCACCGCTCAGCTGATGACCGACCTTGCTGAGGGGCTCCATCGTCGTGGCTGGAGCGTGACGGTTCTCACCGCCACACCAGGAGGCGCTCTGAACGTTCCGGTGCAACGCCTCGGTGGCCGGAGTGGTGTAGCCATCGGTGTGACCGCCAAGGTCCTACGCGGTGCCCGCTTTCTCCTGGGCTCTCTGCTCTGGTGCCTCTGGCATGGACGCCGCGGGGATGGGGTGTTGATCGTGTCCAACCCTCCTTTCATCGGAATTCTTGGACCCCTACTGCAACTGAGCCGGCGACTGCCCTACGTCTTCGTTTTTCAGGATCTCTTTCCGCGCTCAGCCGTTCTCAGCGGCGTTCTTCCCGCGGCTGGCCCTGTGGCCCTGGTTTGGCGCAGCCTGATGCAGGAGGTATGCAGACACTCCGCCACGACGGTGGTGCTCAGCCAAGCGATGGAAGAGCGGCTACGACGCGATCTTGGCCGCGAGCTGCCACTAGAAGTCATTCACAACTGGGCTGTCGAGCGTGGCCTATCCGGACCGCGAGCGCAGAACGCCTTTGCCAAAGAACAAGGGTTTGAAGACCGCTTCACCCTGCAGTACTCCGGGAACTTCGGCCGCCTCCATGATCTCCTCACCCTGCTCGAAGCTGCTCGGCTGCTGCAGGACACAAGGGTGATGTTTGTCTTTATTGGCGGAGGGGCCAAGGGAGGACAGATCGAGGCCTATCAGCAAGGATTTGGGCTCAAAAACGTCCTGCAGCTGCCCTATCAACCCAGACAGCGTCTTCCCGAAAGCCTGAGCGCCTGTGACCTCTCCGCCATCGGCTTGATTCCAGGCGCGGAAGACACCGTTGCTCCGAGCAAGTTTTACGGAATCTTGGCGAGCGGTCGCGGGGTTGTACTCATCGCGCGGCGCAGCTGCGATCTGGCACAGCTGGTGCTGCGCGAAGGATGCGGGATCGTCGTTGAACCTGGAGAAGCCGCTGAATTGGCCGAGCGACTTCGGGCTCTCAGCGAAGCACCTCAAGAGGTTGCCGCGATGGGAGAGCGCAGCCGGACGCTCTACGAACGCCAATTTGGCGTGGATCGATCGATCGATCGCTATGCCGCGATCCTGGAGAGGTTGGCGTGATTTTGCTTCTGAGCTTCGACGTACAGCGCCGAGGCGGCATTGAGCGCTTGAGTCTTCAGGTCCAACAAAGCTTGAAGCGGCAGGGACAGCAGGTCGTCCTGCTGACCCCACGCCCGCTAACTGCGGTTCCAAAACTTGGACGCCTGCTCGGACGCTTCCGTTTCGTCCTGGCTCTGGCCTGGTACCTACCGCAAGCCTCCCAAGTGTTGTGCATGCATGCCCTCCTGCTTCGCCCCCTTGGCTGGCTCAGATCCCTAAGACGCAGGCAGCAAAGCCTGCATTGCTGGATCCATGGCATCGAGGTCTGGGGGAGCGCGCTCACAGCTGTCAAAGGCGATCTACTGCGCTGTCAACAACTCATCGCCAGCAGCCGGTTCACACGGGACCGCGTTTTAGAACAGACCGGAGCATGGCCAGCAATCCATGTCGTGCATCCGATGGCGGATCTCATCGCCCCCTTCCAACCACTTCAGGCCCTGCCCGAGGGGCTGAGGTTGCTCACCGTGGCGCGCATGGACTCGCGTGAGCAGTACAAAGGGCATGACTTAATCCTCGAGGCCTTGCGGCAGCTCAAGGAACGCGGCTGCCTCAACCCAAAGCTGCAATGGAGGGTCGTTGGAGCGGGAGACGACCGCCAGCGACTGGAGTCAATCGCCCATGACTGGAGCCTCTCCCCGTGGGTTCACTTCCTGGGCAACCTGCCAGATCCCGTGCTGGAACAGGAACTCCGCACTTGCAGCCTCTTGGTGATGCCCAGCAGCTATGCCGTCCGTACTGACGGTCGAGCCTGTGGCGAAGGCTTTGGAATTGTCTACTTAGAGGCAGCCCAAGCCGGACGGGCCTCGATTGCCGGTCAACGCGGCGGACACAGTGACCTGATTGAAGACGGGACAAACGGCTGGTTGATCGAGCCTTGTCCAACCGCACTCGCTGATCGTCTGGAGTGGTGCATGACGCATCCAGAAGAACTCAGTCGGATGGGGGCCAACGCCCATCGGCGAGCCGTTCTGGAGTTCAGTGCCAGCAGCTTTGATCAGGCTCTGCAGCTGGCCTTCAACACAGCACTCACGGCCTGAGCGAGATCGCGAGGATGGGGCAACCCTCGGATCGGCTCCGGCGTAAATCCACGCGGATGCAGCGCTGCGAATCGCGACAGTGCCTCAGCCATCGCCGCAGCATCTTTCGACGCAAACACTGCTGAACCAGGGGGGGATGGGGCTGGAGCAGCCACTAAATCCCTGGCACTCCCGGCGTGGTCACTGGTGATCACTGCACAGCCAAATTGAAGGGCCTCGTTGACCACTAAGCCCCAGGTTTCCCCTTGCTGCGAAGGAAACACCAGCACGTCTGCCATGACGTAAAAAGCTCCCAGGGAGCCCTGATTTTGAAAGCCGAGAAAACGACATCGCCCCGGCAAAATTTCCCCTGCCTGCTCCTCAAACCGTTGCCGCAGCGGTCCGTCGCCGACTGCAAGCAAGCAGAAGCGTGAGCGAAGAGACTCGGGCAGCAACATCAACGCCTCGAGTAACAGCGAAGGGTGCTTGACCGCCGTCATCTTGGCGCTCCAGAGCAGCACCAGCTCTTGCCCTGAGAAGCCCTGCTCAAGGCGCAAGGCCGGGCGCTGGGGCATCCAAGTTCGAACCTGATCCGCAAAAAAATCAACATCCACGGAGTAACGCACAGAAGTCAGTGCCTGAGGCTTCACCCCCAGCCTGCGGAAGTGATCGAGAGAGTCACTGCCAATCGGGAAGATGTGATCAAACTGGCGATACCAGCGCTGAAGCAGAAGATCTTTGAACAGACTTTTCAGGCGACTGCGCTGGAAAGCCCGGTCGGTGCCATCCGCCCTTAGAAACAGCCGCTGACCTGACAACCTCAACAGCAACGTGACGGCTGTAATCCAAGCCGGGGTGTAAGCAAAAACCAACACCCGATCTGGTCGGAAGGTCCGCAACCGCTCTCGTGCCGCCCATGCCAAGGGCCATGCCACAGACCACCGACTCAGATCAGCCAAAGGCCGCTGGCTCATGAACAAATGGGGGAAACCCTCGGTCAGATCGCTGTCCCAGGCAAAGGCCACCCTGAAATCAGGATCCATACTTTGGCGTTGGCCATGATCACAGCCAAAGAGCACCAGCAGCTCAAGCTCAGGATCCGCCGCCAGCTCAGCAAAAACAGGACGGAAATACTGAATCGGATGGGTAATCAACACCGCTAAACGGCAGGGTCGCTGGGAAGCACTCACAGCTGACACAACCAGGGAGCAATCAGATCAGCAGCCAGCCGATGTCCGTTGGCGTTCCAATGTCCCTCCCCTGGGGACTGGCCTTTGAACCCATGCAACAGCAGCCCGGCTTGATCCGCTTGGCGTTGCAAATCGGGTGCGAGAGGCAAATAAGGAATCTGACGCTTGGCGAGTAAGGACCCCAGGCGCTGTTCCTGAGCGAAAGGCTGGGACGGTCGCTCACTCGCAATGGGCCACACCTGCTCAGGGGCAGAGGTGCTGATCACTGCAAATCGCGCCTGATCAGCCTGTGCCTCTGATGCCAAGGCAGCGATCAAGTGATCCGTCAGGCGCCAAGCCTGATCGGAAGCCACTGGGGTCCGGGGCACTTGAGGACGCACAGACTGACTCTGCTCCTGGTCTGGCTGAACACGGCTGGCCCAACGGTTTTTCGCCTCATTGAGCAGCTGCAGCAGACGACTGTGATTAACCAAGCCGTCGAGGGCGCGGCCAGGCAGTGACATCCTCCAGCGATAGGCCGCTGACTGACGAAAACCCTGGTCCACTACAAGGTTGTTTTGCGCATCGAGCACAAACACCGGACGATCAGAGCGAGAAATCGGCTCATTGTCCGTGAAGTCGTTGCCCGGGTAGACCACCAGCAAGACCCAATCAGGGCGGTAGCGCCGAGCCAGGTGCCTCCAGGTCAGCAACTGTTGACCCGTGCCATAGGCACCGACCCCAAAATTCAAGACCTCTACCCCAGCTGAATCCTTCCGACGCAGGGAGCAATGATCAGCTGAAGCCAGTCGTTCCTGAAGCTGCTGCACAAAGGACTGCTGCTCATCCACTTGCAAGGCCTCCGTAAACGAGTCCCCCAAGACCGCAATGCGCAACACCCTGGGTGCTGGAGATTGATCGACATCACGGCCCCGGAAACCAGCACGGTTGATCCGCACCTCACCACGACCTTCTCGCGTCCACTCCCCCTGAGCCCCGGGCCGCAGGGCAAAACCACGCACTGCATCCACCGTGTAGAAGGCTGGATAATTCAGCCCCGCAACACGCAACCCAACCTCAACAAAGACCAGGGATGCAGTGACTCCAACGGACAACGCCGCGACATTGGCAATCCAACGCTTCATCGCCGCCATGATGCAGGAACAAGCAAGATCAGAAGCGACGTTGCCAGCAAGCGCAAATCCAACAACAGGGAATGGTTACGGAGATAAAAGAGATCTCGGCCCAACTCCCACGCGACGGCATCCAGTTCCTCAGGAGGAGGGCCCGCAACTCTTCCCCAGCCCGTCATCCCCGGTCGCATCCACTGGCGTAATTCGGCCCCTGGGAAGCGCGCCTCGAGTTGTTGCATGGCTGCCAATGTCAGGGGACGGGGCCCCACCAAACTCATGTCCCCCCGCCAGACATTGATGAGTTGTGGAATGGCACTGAAGCGACCAGGGGCTTGAAAACGCAGTCTCTGAAAAGAATGGCCATCCCGCCCGCTGCAGAGATCACTAAATAGTCGTGGTTTCCACAGCCAACCGAATGGAACCAGTACGGCTAAAACAACCCCACTGACAAACACATCTGCCAGCCGCTTGAGCCGTGAACTTGGCCCGGTGCGGGCATGGCTGAAGGCCTCGACCCGGTCAGCCCAAACGGGGGGGACCAGAGCTGGAGGTAACCGCCGCAGAAACAACTCTGCCCAGCCCTGAACAGACAGCAAACGCACCCCCTGGTCTTGCCAGAGAATCAGAGTGCGGCGGTCCTCATCGGACAGATGGTGATCCCCGCTTATCACCACGCCATCGAGGTTCAGCAAACCCGGCAACGGCAGCGGCAAAGCCGGCATCCCTTGAACAGCGCGCCACTCCAGGCCGCAGGGGATGGCACATCCACCAGCCTCCATCGCCCTGGACAACTCACCACGCTCCCGTGACGAGACCAACATCAGCCACTGTTGCTGCGGCTGCCAGAGGTGGGCATTGACCTGGCTGAAGCGCAGGATCTGGGTCGTCAGAAACCCCAAGCCCAACACCGGGATCAAAAAGCCGCGACTCATCGTGTCCAACCAGGGCTGACCGCGCAGCCCGGTCAGCACCGCGGCCAGCGCAAAAACCGTGACTGCTGCAACCACACAGTTCCGCAACTGCCGTCCCACATCCAGTTGGTACCTGGCCAGTGCCGTGTAGGTGCCCAGCAGGTATTGAACAAACAACCAGGCGAGGATCAGAGCGACGGGACCGCGACTCAAGGTCGGCCACAACCCAAAACGCCAGTAATAGACAACGGTCCAGCTGAAGCCAAGCAGCACCGCCTCCGCCAAGGCAAAGCGAAGAACTCTTCGCGCTGAAAGGGGGGTCCGTTGTCCCATCAGCCCAACAGAGCAGAATCAGAAGGTTGCATCCGCCGAGGAACTAGCCATGTGGTGGCGCTCGCCTTGGCTGAGACAACGCATTTTATGGATGGGTCTGGCGACCTTCGATGTTGTGGCCGTCTGCGGCAGCTACAACCTTGTTTACTGGTTTCACTTCCAGTCTCTACCCGGAATCAGCGGGTCGGTGGCGGCTCTGACCTGCCTGTGGATCGCCAGCTCCTACCTCCTCGGTCGCTACTCCCAGCGCTATCGCCCCAACAATCGCTGGCGGATCGCCCTCAGCACTGCCGTGGTTTGTTTGCTCCTGGCACTCACCGCTGCGGCCCTGAACTGGGGCGCTGAAATTCAAGACCCTCGAACACTGCCTCGCTTTGCCTTGCCCACGGCCCTAATCGCAGCCGGAGCCTCCTCTTTGGTCCAAAGCAGGGTGCACCAGCGTCAGGAGCGCCCCGAACATTGGGTGCTCATTGGAAGTGACACCGAACTCGCGGTGGTTGAAGCCGAACACAAGCTGGAGGCAGGTCGCAGCTCCCTGCAGCTCACCTTGCTAGGCAGTGCAGGGGTAGAAGATCACCTGCCGGCTTTAGCTCAGGCCGATCTCGCCGGGATAGCCATTGGTGAGCGGGCCCAACTCAGCGAACGCGCTCTCGAGCAACTCCTTGCCCTGCGAGGGCAAGGCCGCCAAGTCATCAGCCTGGTGAATTGGTCTGAGCAGCTCCTCCAACGCGTCCCGCCTGAGCTGTTCACGAGTTACTGGCTCGCTCAAGCAGAAGGATTTGAACTGCAACCAGAGCGACTCGGATGGCGACTGAAGCGACTGGGAGACCTCGTTGTGGCTGTGGCACTGTTGCTGACCACAGCCCCGCTGATCGCGATTGCAGCTGTGTTGATCAAGCTGGAAGATGGCGGAGCGATTCTCTTCAGCCAAGTCCGAACAGGGATCTACGGCCAACCCTTTCGGATCAGAAAGCTGCGCAGCATGCGCTCCGATGCCGAACGACACGGTGCCCGTTGGGCGAGCCATTCCGATCCACGAGTCACACGAATCGGACATTGGCTTCGAAAACTAAGGATCGATGAATTACCGCAACTCCTCAATGTGATCAACGGCGACATGAGCCTGATTGGACCCAGGCCAGAACGTCCAGAATTTGAACAGGATCTCGAAACGCAAATTCCCCACTACCGCATTCGCCACTGGATCAGACCAGGCCTGAGCGGTTGGGCCCAGGTCTGTCATCCCTACGGTGCCAGCGTGGCCGACAGCCGCAGCAAGCTCAGCTACGACCTCTATTACTTACGCAACTTCAGCCTGCCACTGGATTTCCTCATTCTCCTGAAGACGATTCAATTGGTCAGCCGCGGAGCAGGTTCGCAGCCCAACAAAACAGCGAACTAAAGCAGATTCAGGCACGCTTCCAACTCCGTCCGCGTGGCCACCGCCGTCTTCACCCAAGAGTAAGAACGCGCCCGCTGCAAACCCCGCAGACGCAATTCCGAACGGACTTGGGGTTGCTCCAGGAGCTGGAGGAGGCCATCTTGAATGGCCAGGGAACTCAAAGGATCAACAAGCAGAGCAGCATCAGCGGCTACTTCCTGGGTCCCCGAGCCGTAGCTCGTGAGCACTGGAGTGCCGCAAGCCATCGCTTCCAGAACAGGCAAACCAAACCCCTCCCACAAGCTGGGATACAGAAAAGCTAGAGCTCCCTGATATAAGCCAGCCAAGTCTTCCGGTGCGACATAGGGACGCCACTCAATCTGAGCATCGAGCCCAAGCTGATGCACCAAAGCTTGCAACTTTGGAGTTTCACTAGAGTGAGGCTTACCAGCCAGAACAAGCTTGATCTCCGGATACCGAGGCGCCAACGCAGCAAAGGCTTCAATCAGGCGGCGAATATTTTTGTGGGGGTAGGCCTGACCGATGTACAAAAGATACGGGCGTTGATCACCAGGCAATCTGGCTTCAGCCAACTGAAAGCGCTGGTCGTCATAGCCCAAAGGAATCACGCGGATCTTGTCCATCGGCACACCGGTGCAGCGTTCAATTTCAAGCGCGGTAAAAACCGAATTCGTGAATATCCGTACACTGCTACGCAATAAAGGAGGAACCCAGGATCTGAAATAAGCACTTTGCAAGGAGCGCTCAGGGTGACTGATGGTCCTCAAGTCATGCACCATCACCACCTGGGGAATGCCTTGACGACCGAGGTAGCCCTCCGGAGCTGGCGTGAAAATCAAACGAGCTCCTGTCTTCCGCGCAAGCCTCGGCAACTGAAATTGACTCCAAGCAAGACGCTTCAAGCGTTCACGGGCGCTGCCCTGTTCCCCCCCGGCACCAGTACATGGGGCAATTTCTGGAGTTCAGGAAGCACTGCATTGGCATAAACGCCAATTCCTGTGGGCTGCCGCAACACCGGCCGGTAATTGAGCAGCAGAGTCATCAGGCCAAGCCGATCAAACGACGGCGCGCAAATTTGAGCCAATTGAGGGCCCAACAAGCTGCGCTCACCACAGGACTGAGATAACGACGCTGGGCTCGGAAGGTTTCCAGGTACACCTGGGCAATGCGGGTATGACTCACACCCGCCTGAACCACCTTAAGGATTGAATCACTGCTGTGGACCGTGCGCAGATCCGCGGGCAGCCGCAGAAACCACTCGTAGTCACCACAGATTCGAAAGCTGGGGTCAAAAGCACCCGCCACCTCAAACAACTCGCGGCGTACGAGCATGCCGGGGTGGGCAATGTTCATGGACTGGCGCATACGCTTCCACTGCCAGCCAAAACCCCAATGGCGAAGCAAACGTCCGTCAGGAGCGTGGTAAGCGTTGCGGGCGGTAATTAAATCCGCCTCCATCACGGTCAATGCCGCAATCCGCTCCAAGCGTGTGGGGTCAAGAAACACATCATCGGCGCCAATAAAGCTCAAATAGCGGCCACTGGAGAGCTGCACTCCTCGATTCCAGGCGTCATAAATTCCCTGATCAGGCTGACTGCTCCAGAGCAGACGCTGGGGTCCATCTGCGAGGCTCCGCTGAAAAGCCGCCACCAACTCCGCCGTTCCATCCGTTGAGGCGTTGTCGAGCAGCACGCACTCCCAATCGGTCCAGCTCTGAGACAACAAGCTGGTCAAAAACTGATCAAGCTGGGCCGCGCAGTTCCAGGTGGCAACAAGAATCGATATGCGGGGCGAGCTGTTCATGTCCTATCGGGTCCGAAGGACCTGCTGAATCGCACCGAGATCCTTCAGCGGCAGCTCCAGCTCTTCCGCCACCTCCCGCAGGGGCTTCAGACGCACCACGCCTCGCTCCAGTTCGCCATCGCCAAGGACGGCAGCCCAGCGGGAGCCACTTCGATCAGCACGCTTGAATTGCTTTGCGAAGGCGGCTCCGCTGGGATCCCGCTCAACCCGCATGCCCGCGAGCCGCAGGGACCTCGTCAGAAGCAGGGCTGCGGACTCGGCGGACTGACCGCGGCTGACCACATACAGATCGGGCGGCGTTGATGCGTCCTGCTGACCTAGCAGCATCACAAGCCGTTCCATCCCCAAGGCCCAGCCGATCGCTGGGGTCACAGGCCCACCCAGTTGCTCCACCAAGCCGTCGTAACGGCCACCACCACAAACCGTGGCCTGAGCGCCGAGTTGGGTGGAGGTGATCTCAAAGGCGGTGTGGCTGTAGTAGTCCAGCCCCCGCACGAGCCGAGGATTCAACGTGTAAGGAATCGCCAGTGCATCAAGCCCGGCCCTCACCTGCTCAAAGCGGTCACGGCTCTCCTCTGCCAGAGCATCCGCCAGGGTTGGCGCGTTCACCAGCACCGCCTGGGTATCCGTATTTTTCGAGTCGAGGATGCGAAGCGGATTGCGCTCCAACCGATCCTGCGAATCGGGATCAAGGTGATCACGGTGCTGCTGCAGGTATGCCACCAGCTGCTCGCGATAGCGCACACGATCCTCACTGCTGCCGAGGGTGTTGAGCTCCAGAGCCAAGCCTTGAATGCCCAGGGAAGTCAGTAGATCCCAGGCCACTGCAATCGCTTCCACATCGGAGCGCGCATCCGCAAAACCCAGACACTCCAGGCCGATCTGATGAAACTGCCGCTGCCGGCCGGCCTGGGGTCGCTCATAGCGGAACATCGGGCCGGCATACCAAAGCCGTTGAGGACCCTGGCTCAACAAACCGTGCTGAATGGCAGCGCGCACCACAGAGGCCGTGCCCTCCGGTCTCAAAGTGCAACTGCGGTCGCCCCGATCGAGGAAGGTGTACATCTCCTTTCCCACCACATCGGTGGCCTCACCGATCCCCCTGGCAAAGAGCTCGGTGACCTCGAGCACAGGGGTGCGGATCTCCTGCACACAGGCCCTGCGGAACTGCTCGCGGGCCTCGTTCTCCACCCGCTGCCACAGCGCGGTCTGGGCAGGCAGCAAATCCACCATGCCCCGCAGGCTTTGCAGCTTCTCCACGGAAGGCCCAACACTGAGGCCAGTCTGCAGTGGCACCCTTAACCTCAGTTGACCCCAACCTCTGGTTGCGCGTTGGCCAAGCTTCTAATCACAGGCGGTGCAGGCTTCATCGGCAGCCACACCTGCCTGGTGTTGCTGGAAGCAGGGCACTCCCTAGTGGTGCTCGACAACTTCGACAACAGCTCGCCAGAAAGTCTCAGGCGGGTCCAGGAGTTGGCCGGTCCCGCTGCTGCCGACGCCTTAAAGGTGATCAAGGGCGATGTGCGCTCCAGCAGTGATCTGGAGAGGGCTTTAGCGGGTGGGTGTGATGCCGTCGTGCATTTCGCTGGCCTCAAAGCCGTGGGCGAATCGGTGGCCAAGCCTCTTCTGTACTGGGATGTGAATGTGAGTGGTTCGCGGGAATTACTTGCTGCAATGCGAGCCTGCGGCTGCCGCACGATCGTCTTCAGCAGCAGCGCCACCCTCTATGGACTTCCAGAGGTGGTTCCGATCTGCGAGACCGCTCCCATAAAACCGATCAATCCCTATGGGCAGACCAAGGCCGCCGTGGAGCAGATGCTGGCAGACATCGCCACCAGTGAGGCTGGCTGGCGAATCGCTTGTCTGCGCTATTTCAACCCCGTCGGAGCCCATCCCAGCGGACGTCTTGGAGAAGACCCCAATGGCATCCCCAACAATCTCTTCCCCTTTGTGAGTCAGGTAGCGGTGGGCCGCAGAAGCCGGCTGTCGGTCTTCGGCGGCGACTGGCCGACCCCCGATGGCAGCGGCGTTCGGGATTACATCCACGTCATGGATCTCGCCGAAGGGCACCGAGCAGCGGTGGATGTCTTACTGGCGGAAGATCCGCAGCTGCTCACCTTGAATTTGGGCAGTGGCCAAGGCCACTCCGTGCTGGAAGTGGTGGCCGCCTTTGAAGCAGCATCAGGTCAGGCGGTGCCCTACGAGGTCGTGGCCCGTAGGCCCGGAGATGCAGCATCCAGCGTGGCCGACCCCTCGCTGGCGGCGCAGCGGCTGCGCTGGCGCACCCAAAGGGGCCTCAGCGAGATGTGCCGCGATGGCTGGGCCTGGCAAAGCGCCAACCCCCAAGGCTACGCCTCGTGATCCAGGCACTACGGCTACTGCGGGAATACAGCAGCTGCCTGAGCTCCACCCGGCTGAGAAAGCCGCACCAACTTCTGGTGCTGGCCATGTTCAAAAACGAGAGCCACGTCCTCGCTGAGTGGGTGGAGCACTATCTCGCTGAAGGGGCCACTGCGATCCACCTGATCAACAACAACAGCACTGATGACTTCTTGAGCCCGCTCCAGGACTTCATCGCCTCTGGCGTGGTGATCCTCCACCACGACAACCGCCAACACTGCCAGCGGCAGATCTACAACGAGCATCTGCAGCACCTGCGTAGCCAGTGCCGCTGGCTGCTGGTCTGCGATCTGGATGAATTCATTTACGCGCGACGCTCAGGACTGCGCATGAGCGATCTGCTCAGGGCCCAACCCATGGACGTGAGCTGCATCCACCTGCCCTGGAAGATGTTTGGCTCATCGGGCCTCCAGAGCCAACCCAAGAGTATTCGCTCCGGATTTATCTCCAGGGCCAACGCCGACGCACCCCATCCCTGCAAAACTGCCGAAGGAAGCATTCCTGGCAAAACCATTGCCCGCGCCTCGCGCATCCGCAGCCTGGATGTTCACACCTGCAACCTGAGCTGGGGCCGGCGCATCCTGCCCAATGGCGAACCCGCTGAGCACGGCAGCTTTCAGAGCATCAGCGAGGCTGCCCTGGCCTCCCATCCGCTACACCTTAACCACTACGCCATCCAATCTCTGGACGTATTTACTCGCGTGAAAATGACTCGCGGCGATGTCAATAGTTCAGACTATGCACACGCAAGAGATATGAATTATTTCAGAAGCTATGACACAAATGAAGAACTTGACGCCGAGCTTGCTCAAAAGCCAATCCGATGCTGATACAGGGCAAGATTCAATACAGGAGCCTAGGCAGAAGCATTCTGCTTGGCGGTCTTCTAATTTTAACAAGCTTAGCTCTCCTTGGCCAAACTCCCAATTTCTGGAGCGGCATTTGGGACAATGAAAAATTACTGGCCTTCGACCATGTGCGACTCATCGAACAAGGTGCCGGAATTACAAACATCAATCTAGCAAGAATTCCCAGCATATTTCCTGATTACACACTGCATGGCTAAGTCAAATTGCAGGAAGCGACATTAGAACCCAATACTTGTTCTATATAGTTGTACAGACATGTCTACAGCTCAGCCTTAGCTCCTGGATACTACGAATCATCACCCAGGCAAGCTGGCTTCAGTGCCTAGCAGTCGTTGGAGGCCTGAGCTATTTGATGGGGCTCGCGAGTCCAGCATGGGCAGCCAATCACTCCTTAGCCGCACTTCCTCTTAATCACGGCGGAAATCTAGTCATGGTCCTGACTTTGACAGGTTTCTGCCTACAACTAGGAAGGTCACCAAAAGCCCAGCCTTACGCCTCGCTTCTTGGAATCACATTCTTTTTGGCAACACTTAGCAACAGAATATTGATCCTCCAGGTTGCCATTCCAGCCTTTTTACTTTTTGCTTTCAAGAGAGGAAGAGACCGTACGCTATACACAAACATTGCGCTCAATGTGGCAATCTCTACGTTTGCCGGCTTGGCACTGTCAAAGATTGCAATCAAAACAGGATGCACTCCGCCAATGACATGGCAGCAGCCAGATTTAGCAATACATCTCGCAAGCCTTTTTGCACTCCAATCAAATCAGGTTGGTATTGGCTTCCCAATTCTATTTAACATTGCAATATGTACTTATTGGTGCTGGCAATCTAGGGATCAGGCAGTTCAATCGTATGGTTTCCTAGCGGCAACAGGGGCAGCCCTAGTTATCTTGGTCTATCCGCTTATCTTTTCCAATCAAGGACTTGGCGATAGCGTACTACGGTATCTATTCGGGATAATCTTTACAGCACCAATTACCATAGGAATCCTTGGGGTTCGATCCCTGAAGAAATCTTCTGCTTTTTACACCATTGCATTGTGGGCATGTGCCACACTACTGGCTATCAACATGATCAGCCAGACGGAGGTCTTTGCTTCTACAAGTCGATTCGCACGGTCAATCCTTGATTGGGAAAATCCATACAGCAAGTTCATCGAGAAGAACCTATCCGAAGGTGACGCTGTACTAACAAACTATGAGTCTGGAGACGACCAAGAACTATCGGCAAGAAGCCTTAACGCAGGATCAAACTGGAGAAGACATGCGTCACAAATTGCCAACGGCGACGCAAATCCCTGGGACCAAGGAAAATCCGAGTTTTACATGAACCAAGCTACAAAAGAGCTCAGAAATTATAACTCCCTGCTCATCCGACCTCAGGATCAGAAGACAGCAGAAACATGGTATGGAGTTCCAGAGAAAAAGGTTTTTGACAAGAATCTAAATGTCGAACTTTGGATCTATGGTGAAGTTGGACGTCAAAGGATTTCCAACAGAGTAAAGGCTGGTCTTCGCGGTCCTTTTGAGGTCGAGTGCTCGTAGTGACTACTCGAATTCATCCAGATATGAAAATCTGAAAAACTTGATGCGGTCGCCAAGTTTTGGTCCAGGACTCAGCTGTTCAGACAACATCAAGCTCTGTGCACTCACTGGCGATCGCACATGTCTCCAACGGAATAACCATCGAATCAATGGCCGGCGTTGCCCAATACCAGCGGCCAAGGCCAAGGCCACCGATTCTGGGCTCACTCCTGGTGCCTCAAGACACTCACACCACGCGGAGGGAGCCTGCACTGCAGGCTGGCTTTGCAGGCGCTGATCGAGGTCGAGCATTTGAGCGATCAGCTTGTGCTGGCGATGAGGCAGTTGCAGCCGCTCAGCCAGAGCCAAGGGATCGCTCGCACCCGCCAACAGAGCCGGCAACAACGGAACCTGCAGGCGCTGAGCCCAGTGCAACCGGCGCTGCAGATGGCGGTCAGCCTGCAACTGTGAATCCAGCACGGCCAGGGCACCCCAGCGTTGCAACGCTGCCAAAGCCATCGGCCAGGGCTCACGGCTCAGCAACAGCTCTAGCTCCATCCGCAGACGCGTACCCAAAGCCGGTGGGGCCTGACCCGGATCGTCCCCAACACGCCATCGCCAAGGCCAGGAAGCCAAGGTGGTGCGGACCTGATCGAAGGCATCGGGGGCCAAATCAAAACCCAAGCGAGCGGCATAACGAGCAGCCCGCACCAGGCGGGTTGGGTCATCGCTAACGCTGTTGGGGTGCAGGAAACGCAGCTGACGGGCACTCAGGTCCTGCTGGCCACGGTGGGGATCCAGCAACTGCCCACGCTCTAGCGTCAGGGCCATGGAATTCACCGTGAAATCACGGCGAGCCAAATCCTCATCAAGCAGACCAGGGCTCACGAGAGGGTTTTCTCCAGGCTGGGGGTATCGCTCACTCCGCGCTGAGGCGATATCCAGCAACCAAGTCCCCCCCTGACCTTCGGGAAGATCCAGCTCCAGCTCAAGGGTGCCAAAGGAACCGTGCTCCTGAATCTGCAGGGGGATCGGTTGAGCGAACACCATCCGCAACGCTTCAGGGAAACGCTCCACCAAGTCGGCAGCACGGCCCTCCACCACCAGATCAAGATCGGGGAGTCCGCGCCAGGGATCTTCGTGGTGGCGATGCAGCAGCAAATCCCGAACAACGCCCCCCACCAGGGCGCAGCGCTGACCAGCGGCAGCGGCAGTCAATGCCTCCAGAAGCGGCTTGGGGACGTCAGGGATCTCCATCGCCCGGCGACCTCAGAGGGGCTCGATTGGAGCGAGGCGGGGATCGAGGATTTTGGGCCCCATGCCCTCAAACTTCACCGCCAGGGAGATCTTTTCACCGCTGCCGAAGAGATGGGTGACCTGGCCATCTCCGAAAGAGCTGTGTCGCACACGATCGCCCACGGACCACGTCCGCGCGGGCGCTCGCCGGCGAACGGCGTTGGCGGGCTGTGACGAGGAAGCTGCTGCATCTGGCCGGTCGACGCGGGTGAGCCGATCGAGTCGCTGTTCGCGGCGGATGGCAGCACCACCGCTTCGGGGGATGTCACCTTGAACCAAGGCCTCCGGTAGTTCCGAGAGGAAGACCGACGGGACAGCCGGCTCGCGCATGCCGCCCCAGAGACGTCGCTCGCTGGCATGGGATAGGAAGAGGCGCTCTTTTGCCCGCGTGATCCCCACGTAGCAGAGGCGCCTCTCTTCCTCCATGGCGGCTGGATCTTCCAGAGATCGATAGCTGGGGAAGAGCCCCTGCTCCATTCCCACCAAAAAGACCACCGGGAATTCCAGACCCTTGCTGGCGTGCAGGGTCATCAAAGTGACCCGATCCTGGTCGGTGTCCTTGCTGTCGGCATCGCTCGCCAAAGCGGCCGAAGCCAGGAAATCCTCGAGGGAACCCTCTTCGTTTTCCTCTTGGTACTGGAGTGCGGCATTGACCAGTTCGTTGAGGTTGCGGCGCCGGTCCTCCGCCTCATCAGTCCCCGCAGCGATCAGCTCAGCGACATAACCGCTTTTCTCCATTGCCAGCTGAACCAATTCAGAAGGAGCCGCCTCTTGAGATCGATCTTTCAGGTTGTTGATCAACTCACAGAATTGAAGCAATCCCTTCGCCGAACGACCGCCGAGGGAGCGCACGGCCTCCGGATCGCTGACGACATCCCAAAGCGGAATGCCCAGTTGATTGGCCGCATCCGTCAGCCGTTCAATCGTGGTCTTACCGATACCGCGCTTCGGTGTATTGAGGACCCGCAACAAACTCACTGTGTCGGCAGGATTCACCAACAATTTGAGATACGCGAGCATGTCTTTGATCTCGCGCCGGTCATAGAAACGCAAGCCGCCGACAACCACATAGGGAATACCCCAGCGCACCAGTGATTCCTCCATGGCACGGGATTGAGCATTGGTTCGATACAGCACAGCCATATCTCCCCAGCTCAAGTCGGGATGGGCCGCATCCATCATTCGCATGCGGTGAACCACCGCTTCGGCTTCAGCAATCTCGTCATCACAACGGGTCAACGTCAGCAGTTCACCTTGACCACGCGTCGGCCTTAAGACCTTGTCGATCCGCTCGCTGTTGTTCGCAATCAGGACATTGGCCGCTTCGAGAATGGTGGCTGTGGAGCGATAGTTCTCCTCCAACTTGACCATGGTCTGTGTGGCCTCGTCCGGGGCACCATCGCCAAAGTCATCCTGAAAACCCATCAGGATGGTGAAGTCCGCAGCGCGGAAGCTGTAGATGCTCTGGTCGGCATCGCCGACGACGAACACCGAGCGACCGGCCCAGTCGTCAAAGGATTCCGGATCGCGTCCATCCGTGACCAGAAGCTTGATCAGGTCGTACTGGGTGCGGTTGGTGTCCTGATATTCATCAACCAGTACGTGCCGAAAGCGGCGATGCCAATAATTGCGGACTTGGTCGTTCTGACGCAGCAATTGCACGGGCAGCAACAGCAGGTCGTCGAAATCCAGGGCGTTGTTCGCAGCCAAGGCACGGCGATAGCGCCGATAGGTTTCAGCCATCAACTTGCCCCGCTGACCGCCAGCATCTGCTTCGAGCTGCTCAGGCATCCAGCCTTGGTTCTTGGCGTTGCTGATGGCCCAGCGAACCTTCTTGGGCTCAAAGCGTTTGGGGTCGAGCCCCAGCTCCTGGGTGACGATCTCTTTGACCAGGCTCTGGGTATCCCCTTCGTCGTAGATCGAGAACTGGCGAGTCCAAGTAAGCCCCTCTGGATCGCGGAACTTGTCGATGTCAAAGCGCAGCAAGCGAGCAAAAAGAGCGTGGAACGTACCGATCCAGAGGTCCTTAATCACCTCGCGATAGATCCGCGATCGCAACTGCCGCTGATCGACAGCCGCCAAGGTGCTCCAGGGCTGCCCAAATTGGCTCTGGGCCAGCTTCTGGGCGAGAAGCAGCTCGAGCCGCTCCTTCATCTCGCGCGCGGCCTTATTGGTGAAGGTGACCGCCAGCAGCTCAGCCGGATCAACACCGTGCTGCCCAATCATGTGGGCAATGCGGTGGGTCAAGGCACGGGTCTTGCCGCTGCCTGCGCCAGCTACCACCAGCAATGGACCTTCATGGTGATCCACTGCCTTGCGCTGGGCGTCATTGAGACCGGACAGAAAGCTCATGACGCCGCTTGCTGCTGTTCCAGCATCGCCAATTCACGGAAGCTGTCTGAGCGTTCCTTCAGTTCGGCATAACTCCCGTAGGCCTTGATGCTGCCGTTCTGGAACTCGTAAATCCGATCACAACGCTGGACCGTGCTGAGTCTGTGGGCAATCACAACCGTGGTGCAGCGGCGGCCGATGACCTCCAGGGCTTCGATCACCTCGGACTCCGTGCGGTTGTCCAGGGCGCTCGTCGCCTCATCAAGCACCAAGAAACTGGCCTGGCGGTAGAAGGCACGCGCCAAAGCGAGGCGTTGTCGTTGGCCGCCAGAAAGACGCAATCCGTTCTCACCGATCTGGGTATGCAAGCCATAGGGCAACTCGGCCACAAACTCCTCAAGCTGCGCCGCTTCCAGGGCTTCCCAGACGCGGTCGGATTTCACCTGCTCGACCGCCTCACCAAAGGCGACGTTCTCCAGGACGCTGCCATTCAGAAGATTGATGGACTGGGGCACTTGCGCACAGTTGGCCTGCCACGCAGGAATATCGAGCCCTTCTACAGGAATTCCATCAAGGTCCAAGGCACCGCGACTGGGATGGAGCAAACCCAGAAGGATATTGGCCGTTGTGGTTTTGCCACTTCCGGTACTACCGACCAGGGCAATCCTTGAGCCCACTGGGATGGAGAGATTGACCCCCTTCAGCACCCAGTCGTCGGAGTGGGGGTAGCGGTACCAGACATCGTCAAGGCGAATCGTGTTGCGCGGGAAGACCCCTGCCGCCGAGGGAACTCCTGGAGTGCGCTGGGTTGGTCTGTCCGCCGGCAAATCAAGCAATGCCAAAGCCCCATCTAGCAGTGGCAATCCACCCCGCAATTGGGTCAGCGATCGAAATGCATCCTGCAGGGGCGGCGTGAGGCGCAGAGCTGCAACAGCGATGGTGGCAAGGAAGGGAAGAATCGAGCGAACTTCGTTGGGATTGCCACTCATGAGAGCAGGCATGGCCCCTACGGCAAAAATCATCGTGATGCCAAAGGGCTCAATCAGGCCGCGTGGCAAATCAGGCAACCACTCGGTCAACCAGGCATAACGGCGAGCTCGCTCACCAGAGACCCTGAACTGCCGTTCAAAGTAGGGCTCAGAACCGCTTAACTGGATATCACGAATCGACCCCAATGATTCAAATAAAATGCTGGCTGATTCAGCCTCCTGCCTCAACTTCTGACGAAATCCATGCCTTAATCTTGGAGTCACAACCCCAGAAATCACGCTGTAGGCCAAAACAAGACTGACCACCAACACCACGGCAAGCCAACGCCCAACAAACAAGATCCCGATGGACAGCAAAACAATGGAGACCGACGCACTCAAGATCTGAAGAATTGGAGTGACCACATTCATGGCAACTCGATTGAGATTATTGAGCAGCTGAGAACTCAGATCGGCCGTACTTTTCCCCAGGTGATATTCATAGGGCTGCTGAAGAAGCCGTGCATGAATTTCGTCGGAGATATCTCGCCAAACCCCTGCAGAAAGCCTCTGCTGAAAGAACTTAAGTGAAATCTTTGAGAGAGAAGCAGCCCAGGCCAGCAGGATGAAGACCAGGATCATCCAGACGCTCTGGTTGACACTGTCCCCACCAAAGACATGGATGCCTGGAAGCCGATCCTCCAGATCGGAATCCACCAAGGAGCCTGTCAGGCGAGCGATGACCGCCACCGATGCCAGATCGATCACGCCCGGCACCACCGACAGCGGCACCAACATCCACAACGCCGACCGCCGCCGCCGCGGCAGGTGATTCAGCAGGTGGCGTAGCTGATCGAGGGTTCGGCTGCGCATAGCCTCAAACTATGGCTCCAAGCCAGGCGCTATGGCCGCAAACGGCCAGCCAGCGAACCGATTGGCCTGAGTTTCGACTTCAGCCGGAGTCTCCACAGAGGAGGGGCTTTTAGGGCAGGCTCACCAGCCAAGATCCGGTCCCAGTGCTGGTTGACCGCAACCAAGGCCTGACGCCAATGCTCCAGCAGAGACGCTTCGCTGGAGGCATCCAAGAGGTCATTGAGCGTCTCGAGCTTGGGCCTCCAATCCGCGGGCTGCGCCACCGCAGCACTGATGGCCTCGAGATCGGCCGCCAAGGTCCCCGCGCCCAGCTGATGGCCCATCCGGCCAGGCTCCAAGCTGTCGGCCAAGGCATGGTTCAAGCTGCTGAACACCACGCAGCCGCAAGCCAAGGCCTCCAAGGGGGGCAGTCCGAATCCCTCCGTGACACCGCGACCACGCCAGTAATCCGCCGAGTCATACAGCACCACCTTGGCGCTGTTGAACAAATCCACCAGGTCCTCAACCCATCCGGATTGCACCTCAACCCGAAGGCCCTTGGCCTTTAGGGCAGGGACCAACTGCTTCAGGACATAGGCACTGGTCTTACGCTGCTGCACCAGAACATCAATGCTGCGCTCTCCATCGCCGCACCGCTTTCCCCGTTGCAGCCACTCGGGACTCAGGGCGTTGGGCACCAGACAAAGCGGATTACGTGGAGCCAGGTCACCCCAATAACCGAGGGTGTTGCGGCTCACCGCCAACACAGGTACAGCAGGCGGGAGGGGAAAGCCATAGCCGCTGCTGTGGGCGTGATAAGCGCAGGCGCGTCCGCGCAACTGCCGCAGCAACCAGGGGACATCAAAGCCCCAGCTCACAATCCAAAGGGCGACCCCCGCTCCACCAGGGAGAGGCTCGGCACGGAGCAAGTCAGCAAGGTATGGCCTGCCTTCTTCACGCTGGCGGTAGGTCACCAGCTCGACGGGCCCCAACCCCGCTAGCAGGCGGGCAGTTTGGAGCTCAACGAGCAACCCCCCACAGCGAAAGCGACCGGTGGTTCCGGGGACTAAGAAGCGAAGGGGGCGCAAGCTCAAGCAGCGACCGTCTCGGTGCTGCCGGTGCGCTGGCGACGGGTCAGGAAACCAAAGAGCACCTTGCCAATGGCAGCAACGAGGTTGCCCTCGAGTTCCTTGAACATGTTCATGTTCAGGTGGAAGGCCTCGTTGGCCTCTTCCACGATCCGATCGGCCATGAGCTGATCGATCGGCAGGGTATCCATGGCCGATCGATAGGTGCCTTTAAAGGCCTTCTCGTCCGAGATGGCATCGAACTCATAGAAGTGGAGACCGTCATCTCCACCCAAGTTCATGGCCTTCTGGGCGATGTTCTTGAGGATCTGGCCACCGGAAAGATCACCGAGATAACGGGTGTAGTGGTGACCGACGAGAAGCTCGGGTGACTCCTGAGCCACCTGGTGAATGCGCTCGACGTAGACACTCGCTGAAGGGGAGGGCTGGATGTTCTGCTTCCAGTCCGCACCGAAGTAATAGACAAGGTCCTTCTCAAGGGCCTCACGGCGGTTCAGTTGCTCAAAGGCAATGGGAGCCAGGACCGGATTGTCTTTCAGCCGGGCGAACTCGTCCTCCATCGCCCCATACACGAAATAGAGGTCGGCCACCAGCTTGCGGTAGCTGGCTTTATCCACAACCCCCTTGAGGAAGCAGCTGACGAAGCCGGTGTTCTCGGCCATGGTGTGGGATTTCTTGGTCCCTTCACGCAACTGGGCAGCAAGAGCGACAGCCATGTCCTTGGATTCGTGGTCGTGCGATGCCGCACGGTCATGAGGATCAAGGTAAGGGGGAGGCTGACGGGGGTGGGCGCAAGGTTGCGAAGGGTTACGCCACGTCAGCGGCGCCTGCTCCCGCCTCAAACAGATCAAAGAGCTCGCCGCAGAACTGCTTGAGCTTGAGGGTCACGGACTCCACGGGCAGATGCGAACCAGAAGGACGCCAGTCGCCAAGGGTGGTGAGCCGCCAGCGCTCGCTCTCGTAGGTCAACCCCCGAATCGTGACGCCCAAAAGCCTGGGTTTGGCCTCACTGACCCCACCCGCCAGGCTGAGCTGCAGCAAAAACGAGCGGCACTGGCTGCGGGGGCTCCAACCGGGCAGATGAAACGACAGATCCAGGGTCTGCTGATCCTCAAAGGCGCGGGTGTGGGGGTCATCGCGCCAGGGACGCAGATTCGGCCGGGCATCAGGGAAATGCTGACGAAACAGCGCGGCCACAGACGCGATCAGCTGAACCAATTCCAGTGATCGAACCTGGTCGCCTGCATTCATGCGTGCCTCCGGCTGCAGAACCCTGCTTGGCCGAAACCTAGGCTCACCTTCAGTGTTCTGCCGCAACCATGGCGACCTTCGAGAAGCTCACCGCCCCCAGCCAAGGAACGGCCATCCGCTTCGAGAACGGTCAACCGGTCGTTCCCAACGACCCGATCATTCCCTTCATCCGCGGCGATGGCACCGGCGTCGACATCTGGCCCGCCACCCAGAAGGTGCTGGACGCGGCCATCGCCAAGGCCTATGGCGGTCAGCGTCGCATCGAGTGGTTCAAGGTCTACGCGGGCGATGAGGCCTGCGACCTCTATGGCACCTACCAGTACCTCCCCGAGGACACCCTGGAGGCGGTCCGCCAGTACGGCGTCGCGATCAAGGGTCCCCTGACCACCCCCGTCGGTGGCGGCATCCGTTCCTTGAACGTCGCCCTGCGCCAGATCTTTGACCTCTATTCCTGCGTACGTCCCTGCCGCTACTACGAAGGGACACCCAGCCCGCACAAACGGCCCCAAGACCTCGATGTGATCGTCTACCGCGAGAACACCGAAGACATCTATATGGGTGTCGAGTGGGAAGCAAACGACCCTGTCGGCCAAGCACTGCGCAAGCACCTCAATGAGGTGGTGATTCCTGCCAACGGCAAGCTCGGCAAACGGCAGATCCCTGAGGGCTCAGGCATCGGAATCAAACCCGTCAGCAAGAACGGCAGCCAACGCCACATCCGCAAGGCGATCCAACACGCCCTGCGCATGGAGGGCAAGAAGCGCCACGTGACCCTGGTGCACAAGGGCAACATCATGAAGTTCACGGAAGGCGCCTTCCGGGACTGGGGCTACGAGCTCGCCACCACCGAATTCCGTGCTGACTGCGTCACGGAGCGAGAGAGCTGGATCCTGGACAACTCCGATCAGAACCCTGGGCTGAGCGTTGAAGCCAACGCCAAGATGATCGACCCGGGCTACGACAGCCTGACTCCCGAGAAGAAGGACGCGATCTGCGCTGAAGTTCAGGGGGTCATCGATGCCATCGGCTCCAGCCATGGAGGCGGCAAGTGGAAGCAGATGGTGATGGTGGACGACCGCATTGCCGACAGCATCTTCCAGCAGATCCAGACCCGCCCAGCCGACTACTCGATCCTGGCCACCCTGAACCTCAACGGTGACTACATCTCCGATGCCGCTGCCGCCGTGGTCGGTGGATTGGGTATGGCTCCAGGCGCCAACATTGGCGACACCGCCGCAATTTTCGAGGCCACCCACGGCACCGCCCCGAAACACGCCGGACTCGATCGCATCAACCCCGGCTCAGTGATCCTGAGCGGCGTAATGATGCTCGAATACATGGGCTGGCAGGAAGCGGCAGATCTGGTCACCCAGGGCATCAGTGCTGCCATTGCCAACCAGGAGGTCACCTATGACCTGGCCCGCCTGATGGAACCACCTGTTGAGCCGGTGAGCTGCAGTGGATTTGCTGAGGCCGTCATCAAGCACTTCTAGAGCCAGACAAACGAAAAGCCCGGTTCATGCACCGGGCTTTTGCTACGACAGCAGCTCAGAAGATGGAGTAAATAAACGGTGCGACAACGGATCCCTGAGTAAAGACAAGAAGCGCACCCATTAAGACCATCGTGATGATCAGAGGAGCAAGCCAGTATTTCTTGCGGACTTTGAGAAAGTCCCAAATATCGTTAAGAAGGTCGAGAAAAGCTTCCATTCAAACCTCAGAAGATGCGGGTTAGATCGACAGTCTTGTGCTTAGACGTCTCGCGATAGGACTCCAGTCCCGTTCGCTTGCGCTTCAAGGGATCGTAACCGGTCAAGCGCATCACATAGGCGATGGGCTGTAGCACGAAGAGGAAAACCACACCAAGAATGAGGTGGCCATTGATCCATCCCAAGATGTGGCCAAGCTTCATCCAGCCCTGGTAAGGCCACTGCAGTAATCGAGGCGCGATTAATCCCAGCACTAGGCTTGGAATACCGATCACAAAGGGCCAAATGGGTGCATGGTGGCCCTTCAGAGAGGGAATCAACCAGCCAAAAATGAGTGGAAAGACGATCCCTAGCAGAATTCCAAACTCACGGAGCTGCTTTTTGGATGCGGGTGACACTGATGAATGAGTCATGATCAATCGAGCTCAAACTCCTGTTTCCAGCTTTCGTCCGCGTCGTCCTGGGGCTGCTCTTCCTTAAACAGCAACTGGTTCTGCAGCACCAAGACATCCATTTCGGTCCGCATAAAGCAGCGGTAGGCATCTTGAGGAGTACAAACGATGGGCTCGCCGCGAACGTTGAACGATGTATTCACAATCGTTGGGCAACCTGTTCTGCGTTGAAAGGCCTTGATCAAGTTGAAGTAGCGGGGATTGGTCCGCTCTGAAACGGTTTGCACACGGGCCGAGTAGTCAACATGGGTGATCGCTGGAAGAGATGAGCGCGGAACCTTGAGCTTGTCAATCCCGAACAACTGCTCCTGCTCAGCCGTCATGGACTGGCAAAGCTCTTTTTTAACCGGAGCAACCAGAAGCATGTAAGGGCTTTGAGCATTGAGCTCAAACTGATTCGCAACCTCTTGCTCGAGAACAGATGGTGCAAAGGGACGAAAGCTCTCGCGATACTTGATCTTCAAGTTCATCACGCTTTGCATCTGCTGATTACGCGGATCACCGATGATCGAACGTGCACCTAAAGCACGGGGACCAAATTCCATTCGACCGTTGAACCAACCCACAACCTTCCCTTGATCCAAAAGCCCCGCCAGCCGATCAAAAAGACGCGGATCCTCCAAGGCTTGGAACGGAGCCTTGATGCTGGTCAGGTACTCACAAATTTCAGAATTAGAGAAATCGGGTCCGAGATACGTTCCTTTCATCGCATCACCACTCACCGGCTGACGCGAATTCTTGAAGTGCTGATGCCAAGCGACCAAAGCAGCTCCGAGGGCTGATCCAGCATCTCCACTGGCTGGCTGAATCCAAATCTGATCAAAGATTCCCTCTCGCAGCAATTTCCCGTTCGCCACACAATTGAGAGCCACACCACCCGACAAGCAGAGCGCTGTCGCACCGGTTTCTTGGCGAAGGGTCCTGGCCAACTTCAGTACCACCTCTTCAGTGACGACCTGAATGGATGCTGCCAGATCCATGTGGAATTGACTGAGCTCTGTCTCGCCTTTGCGCGGTGGGCGACCAAACAACTTATGGAATTTCCGGCCCGTCATCCGGAAACCACGATGGAATTTGAAGTAACTGAGATCGAGGCGGAACGTGCCGTCTGGCTTGATGTCGATGAGGTGCTGCTTAATTTGGTCGACATAACGGGGCTCCCCATAGGGAGCCAGGCCCATCAACTTGTACTCACCTGAATTGACCTTGAAGCCGCAGTAGTAGGTAAAGGCTGAATACAGCAGTCCCAGGGAATGGGGGAAATTAATTTCCCAGAGGGGGCTGAGGCCTGCGCTATCACCCAGCCAAGCCGAGGTAGTCGCCCATTCACCAACCCCGTCCATGCACAGAACGGCCGCTTTCTCGAACGGACTTGGATAAAAAGCAGCACCCGCATGGGAGAGATGGTGCTCACTAAAGAGCAACTCCGGCTGCTTGGCATCAGGCGCACCCAGAGCTGCGACCTGTTTTTTCAGCTCGGTCTTGAGAAACAGTTTTTCTTTTAACCAGACCTGCATCGCCGCCACAAAGGAGCGCCCACCACGTGGGGCCGCACCCAAGTAGGTCTCCAGAAGCCGCTCGAAGGTCAGCAGCGGTTTCTCGTAGTAGACCACCGCGTCGATATCAGCCAAAGCCAGGCCTTGAGAATCCAGGCAATAGCGAGCCGCCGAGGCGGGGAAACGAGCGTCGTGTTTTTTCCGAGAAAAGCGTTCTTCCTGGGCAGCTGCGACCACCTCGCCATCAACCAGTAAGGCTGCAGCGCTGTCGTGGTAGTACGCGGAAATCCCCAGGATGCGCATGGCTTGGCAAAAATCCGCCCACCAAATCCTGTCATGAAGCAGCCAACACAGGAGGCCTGGGCGGCAAAGTACTGACCATGCTCCAGCCCCTAACCAGCGCCACTGACCCTTGTGTGCACTGCGGCTTCTGCCTGCCCACCTGTGCCAGCTACCGGGTACTCGGCAATGAGATGGACTCGCCACGGGGACGGATCCACACACTTAAGGCGATCGACCGCGGAGAGCTGGAGCTTGACGCCACGGTGGCCTCGCATTTCGACACCTGCCTGGGCTGCTTCGCCTGCGTCAGCGCCTGCCCCTCAGGCGTGCGGTACGACCAACTCATTGAAGCCACGCGGCCAAAGCTCAACGCCCCGGAGCTGCGCACTCCCGGAGAGACCGCGTTCCGAAAGCTCCTGTTTGCGCTCCTGCCCTATCCGCGGCGCCTGCGTGCCGCACTGTCACCCTTACGGCGGTATGCCGGCTCACGGCTGCAAGAACTGATTCGCCAATCAGGCCTGAGCCGCCGGTTGGGAACGCAGATCCAGGCGATGGAAGAACTGCTCCCTGCGATGAGCGAAAGCAGTTTCCGGGATGACTGGCCCGTCATCAACCCCGCGATGGGTGATAAGCGAGGAAGGGTGGGTCTTGTGCTGGGCTGCGTGCAGCGCGTCTTTGACCCCGAGGTAAATGCTGCGACCGTGCGGGTGCTGACGGCAAACGGCTTTGAAGTCGTCATTCCCACCCAACAAGGCTGCTGCGGGGCAGCGACCCATCACCAAGGGGAGACGGCACTCACCGAGACCTTTGCCTCAGAACTCATCAACAGCTTTAGGCAGGTCATTGGACCTGGCAAAGAAGCCGGAAGCGAACCGCTCGACGCCGTACTGGTGGCAGCCTCAGGCTGTGGACACACCATGAAGCAGTACGGATCAATCCTCAGCCACCAAACGCATGGACAGACATTTGCGAATAGCGTCTTTGATGTTCATGAATTCCTTGATCAACAAGGACTCAGCGACGCCTTCAAGCAACAACTACAGCCTCTACGCAGCGATCAAACAACAACAATTACCTACCATGACGCATGCCATATGCTGCACGGGCAGCAGATCAAGTCAGCGCCTCGCAGCCTCCTTCAATCGATTCCCAATGTGAAACTGAAGGAAGCAATGGAGGCAGGCGTTTGCTGCGGAAGCGCGGGAATTTATAACCTCGTTCGACCGGATGAAGCGAACGCACTTGGAGCAATCAAAGCGCAAGACCTAGCGACCACCAATCCCGACTGGATTGCCAGTGCCAACATTGGCTGCACGCTACAAATCCGCAAACATCTCAAAGATCAGCGAGGGGCGATTCCCGTTGCTCATCCAATGCAGCTCTTGGACCAAAGCTTCAGAAATCAACCCATGGACCACGTGAAAGAGATTGAGTAGCTACAAGTAGAGACGAACACCTGAAATCAGGCTGAAGGTTTGGGGGTAGGCGGTCAAGGCAACGATCAATCCCCTGGTTCAGCACCCAATGGCCGCCTGCTCCAGGTGCTTGGCGTTGGCTTTGGGCTCGCCGGATCGATTGGAGGAACCATCGGCGCCGGCATCCTGCGGATCCCAGGACTGGTGGCGGAGCAACTGCCCTCGCAGCCCTGGATTCTCTGGATCTGGGTCCTGGGAGCCTTCTACGCCCTGCTCGGTGCCATCTGTGTGGCGGAACTGGCAGCAGCCATACCCAAGGCGGGGGGCTGGTATGTCTACGCCGAAGCCGCCTTTGGGCGTCGTGCGGGATTTCTCGTGGGCTGGAGCGACTGGATCGCCCACTGCATTGGCTTGGCCTGGGTCGTCACCACCCTGGGTGATTACCTCTCGCCTCTGGTGCCGATGAGCAGCGCCTGGATCGCCGTCGGGATCCTGGGGCTGTTCACACTGATCCAGTGGCCAGGGGTGCGCTCCGGTGGCACCAGCCAAGAGTTTCTCAGCCTGATTAAGGCTCTGATCTTTGCGGCCTTGGTGGTGGCTTGTTTCGCGCTGCCCCTTCCCAATCGAGTGGAGGCACCAGCCAGCTTCATCCCACCCGATCTGAACCTGTTCGTGCCGGTGGTGCTGGCCCTGCAGGCCGTGATCACCACCTACGACGGGTGGGCCTGCCCGATTTATTTCGCTGAAGAATTCGCCAGTCCCAGCCGGGACATCCCGCGCTCGTTGATTGGTGGTGTCCTAGCGGTTGCTGGCCTCTATCTCTTAATCAACGCAGCACTGCTGCATGTGCTGCCCATTCCGGTCCTCGCGGAATCAAGCCTGCCCGCCGCCACAGCTGCCGAACGGTTGGTGGGCCCCCAGGGCGGAGCGGTGATCACCGCCGTTGCCTTGGTGTCTCTCCTGGGTGTCACCAACACCGTGGCGATGGCCGCTCCACGCATCCTCTTTGGCCTCGGACGCGATGGTTTGATGCCTGCCTTCACTGCCGAAGTGAATGCCGGGGGAACCCCGGTGAACGCCCTGTTGATCACCTCCCTCTGCAGCACGCTGCTGGTGGTCAGTGGGTCGTTTGAAAGCCTGCTGGGGATGGGAGCCTTCCTCTATGTGGGACTACCGCTTTGCGGATTCATCACCCTGATGGTCCTGCGGCAACGCCAGCCAGAGCTGGATCGGCCGTTCCGCTGCTGGGCCTATCCCCTGACGCCGATTCTGGTGGGGACGGTGTCGCTGGCCTTTTTGCTGGCAGCCCTCTGGAGCGATTCCGTCAACAGCCTCTGGGCGCTGGCCCTCGTCGCCGCTGGAGGTCTGGCCTCAGAAGCCAGCCAACGGCTCAGGGCTGCTGCATGAGTGTCCAGGCCTGACGCAAGCTCGAGGCATCGCCCAAGTTGCCGGGGAAAGTGATGACCGGCAGACTCTCTGGGGTCAGCACGAGCGACAATCCGGCAAACAGTTGTCCCTGCAGCTCAACCCAAGGGGCCTTCAGGCCGGACTCCAGCAGGGTGTGCGTAGTGATCCCCCCTTTGCTGATCACGTAACCGAGTCGCGGGGCCAGGCCTCCGGCTAAGCGCGCCATCAGCTGCGCCAACTCCGTCCCAAGCTCCCGGCGTTCCGCAGGGCTGGAGCAATGGAGCTCACCGCGGCTCGTGAAGACAACGGGGGTATGGCCCTCGCTGATGACCGTTTCGATCTGCTGCCGCCAGGACTGCTCAAGGCTGGCGAGAAGGCGGTGCCGTTCTGGCCCAAACACCACACGCGCCACCTTGCGGACATCGAGCTCGATGCCGATGCAAGCGGGCTCAGCCAGCAGTGTCGTCAGTTGATCATCAGCCAAGGGCACGTGGGAACCCACCATCACCAAGCCTGGCAAAGCAGCACCCCGCCTGAGCCGGGCCAAACCCGAGGGGTCAAGGGGCTGGGGTGGCAGCGGCACAAGCCCATTGATCAAGCTGGCAGCGGACTGCAGGGCGAAACGCTGACCCTGACGCTCGCAGGCCCAGATGGCCTCGCCCAGGGCCGTCAACTGCTCCGGCCGCTCCGCATCGACACAGGCGATCGAGGCCGGAGACAAGGCGGACAGCCGTTCCCTCAAAGCCTCAGGAGCAACCTCCAAGTCGGAGCAGCTGATTTGCTGAACCGAGGCGGCCAGGGTCTGTCCGGCGGTTTTCTCCTCCACCCAAGCCGGCAAAAAACTGCTGGAAAATCCGAACAGGCGATCCCGCGCAAACGCTGTGGCGTGGACCGGTTCTCCATGCAGCAAATGCATCCCGTCTTTGGTGGTCCGCCCCCCAGGCAAAAACGCCGGCACCAGCAGCGTGGAGGCGAAGGGGCCTAACTCTTGCTCGATCACCTCCAGCTCTAACGGGAAGTGGCCGCGCAGGGTGGAGTCGCCGCGGCTCACGATCAGCCAGCGATCCATCACTCCAGCGGCCTTCGCTTCGGCCAGGGCAGGCTTCAGGGCATGGCAAATGCTGCGGACCCGCTGCTCGGCTGCCTGGGGGTGGAGCGCACGCGTATTGGCCAGCAGAAACAGCAGCGGTGAGGGGTGGACCAGCGCTTCGCGCAGGCTGGCCAGGTCCCAGCGCAGCAACAAGGGACAGCTGTGCACCGTCTGCGATCCAGTTGGATCGTCATCAAGCACCAGGACCTTGAGCCGCTCAGCCATGGCACCATCGTGCCGTGATCACCCCTGAACCTCGCGAACTCCAGGATCTGGTGCGCCAATGGCATCAGCAGGCCCTGCCTTGGACTCCGGCGGGCGCAGGCACAAGACTGCATTGGGGACCAGCGCTGGAGCAACCGCAAACCCTCAGCACGGCCAAGCTCAATCGGCTGGTGCATCACTCCAGCGGCGACTTCACGGTCAGCGTGGAAGCAGGCCTGCCCTTGATCGACCTCCAGGCGGCTCTGGCGGAGGCCAAGCAATGGCTGGCGGTGGACTGGCCCTGGGGCAGTGGGACTGCTGGAACCCAAAGCGGAACGATCGGAGGCCTCGTTGCCCGCGGCATGGCCGGTGGATTCAGGCAGCGCTATCTGGGGATCCGCGATCAAGTGATTGGCCTGGAGGTGATGCGGGCTGATGGAACCCAGGCCAGGGCCGGAGGCCAAGTCGTGAAGAACGTGGCTGGCTACGACCTCATGCGGCTGTTCTGCGGCAGCTGGGGCAGCCTTGGACTGATCACCCAAGTCACGCTGCGCACCTTCCCCCAGCAGCCCCATCGCGCTGGACTGCTGTTCACGGGGGAGCTGGAAGCGCTGGAATCCATGCGCCAAGCCTGCCTGCAGGCGGCCCTGATGCCCCAGCGCCTGGATTGGTGGACGATCGAGGGGATGCCCTGCCTTTTGCTTGGGCTCGTCAGCATCAGCCGAAGCGCTGTGGAGTCCCAATTGCAGGAACTCAACAGCTACGCGCAGACGCTTGGACTCCAGGCCAACGGCCTCAACGCCGATGAGCTCCTGGAGCTCGAGGCCGCAGGACGTGAAGCAGGCGCTGAGCTCGACAAGGATCGTTGGTTGATGCGCATCGGACTGCCCCCAGCTCAAGCCCACGCCTTGATGGGCGAAACCTGCTTACACAGCATCCGACTCAACCTGGCCGCCGGCAGCGGCCAAGGCCTGGGCTGGGCTGATCCTGGGGATCTGGCAGCCCACACAATCAGCAGCTTGGCCGAACGCTGCCGATCGCTCGGCGGCGCGCTCACTCTCCTGCAGCAACCGAGCGCGAGCGCCCTCTCGAGCGCACCGGCCCATGCGAACCACAGCTGGGTTGCCGCCATCAAGCGGGAGTTCGATCCGCTGCAACAGCTCGCTCGAGGACGCCTACCGGGCCGCTGAGCAGACGTAACGGCAACGCAACTGCATCGCCTGACCAGGCTCCAACTCCAGGCGGCGATCACCCGTCGCCAGGGAGCCGCGTGGGGCCGTCCAGGGCTCCAGGCAGACCATGGAGCGAGGGGGTTCGGTCCAGACCACCGCCAGATCCAGCGGAGCAGTCAGTTCGAGGCTGATGACCTGGCCCAAACCAGCGTCGACCAAACGCACCGAATCGCCCGTTGGATCAGCGAGGAGATCCACCCCCTCGGGCAGCTGGGCCAACTGTTCGGCCGTTGAAGCCGGAGCCATCTGGTGATGGTCCAGGCAGCGTTCAGGCAGGCCATCCAAGCTGGCGGCCTGCAGCGAACTGACGGCGAAGTAGGGATGCAGGCCGAGCGAGAACGGCATCACACCAGAGCTGTCGGGTCCATGTTCAACCGTGGCCAGAACCTCTAAGGCCGACGGTTCAAGCCTGTAGTCCAAGCTCAAACGAAAGGAGAAGGGGAACGCAGCGAGGGTCTGTGGAGTGGACTCCAAGACCAAACGAAGTCCAGCCCCATCGCTCAACGCCTCGAGTTGCCACGGCAGATCCCTGGCAAAGCCGTGCTGAGGAAGCGTGTAGCTCCCTTCGGGGAGATTCCCGCAGATCGGGAACAACACGGGAATGCCACCGCGAACACTCTTGGATGGATCGGCAAAGCGATCGGCGTCGAAATACAACCGCTCTTGGCCGGCGCACACCCAACCGGTGACCAGTCCGCCGCGCTCAGGAACGACCCACAGCTGATCACCGTTTGCGCCTGTGAAACAGGAATGCGGATAGGGCCCGTCAATGGCTTGCAACCCCATGGTCTCGAGCATCAGCGTGCCCAGAGGTTGTACTTGAGAATGCACCAAACGGCACGGACTCCGTCCTTCCAACCAATTTTCTTACCTTCGTCGTAGGTGCGACCGTAATAGGAGATGCCGACCTCATAAATGCGGCAGCGGCGCTTCGCCACCTTGGCCGTAATTTCCGGTTCAAAACCAAAGCGCTTCTCTTGAATCGGAATCGATTGAATAATCTCAGTGCGGAACGCTTTATAACAAGTCTCCATATCCGTGAGGTTTAGATCAGTCAACATATTGCTCATCAACGTCAAAAAACCATTCCCCATGCGGTGCCAGAAATAGACCACGCGATGGGGAGCCGCGCCCTGAAATCGACTACCAAAAACCACATCGGCTTTGCCCTGAATGATCGGGCTAATCACAAGCGGATATTCATTGGGGTCGTACTCGAGGTCAGCATCTTGAACAATGCAAATCTGACCTCGGGCGGCGGCAAAACCAGTTGCGAGCGCCGCCCCTTTCCCCTCGTTGCGCTCATGAAGCAACACAGTAAGGTCCGGCGCGCTCAATCCCTTCAGCAACTCACGGGTCCCATCGCTGGAGCCGTCATCAACAACGATGAGCTGCTTGGAAGCCACCGGTGCCTGCCTGACCCGTTCGATCAAGTCAAGGATCGTCCCGGCCTCGTTGAAACAAGGAATCACAACCGAAAGCAAAGGACGTGTGCTCTCGGTTTGCATTGCCGCGATTCCGAAGAATGACTTGACCTACTTCAGCACAGGCTCAACGGGGGCCTAGCGGAACACCACCAGCTTTTGAACCGTGTAGGACAACGCCGCAAGCACTGGAATCAGCAGCAAGGCCGCCAGATTCCTGGAAAGGCCCCAACCGGCTAAAAGGCTGATGCCCGCCCAATTGCACCACCAGAGACCCAAAGCCATCAGCGCATAGAAAATCGCCGAGCGTTTCTGAAGACGGTCCACCCGAAACACCCGCTTCCCGTACAGCACAAAGCCCAAGGCCACGTTCAAAAGCTGACTCAGGAACGTTGCCAAGCCTGTGCCCAGCACCAACAGCAAACCCTGGAGCACCAGGTTGGTCACCAGAACGTTCAGGGCGCCGTAACCCAGAAAGCGCCGCTTCCGTCCTGATGCCATAAAAGCTAAGGGAGTTGATCCAGCCACTCCAGCAGAGCGGCGTTCACCTGGTCCGGCACCTCATCGTGGGGACAATGGCCAGCCTGGAGGACCACTTCCGTGGTCTTCGCTGGTGCGTGACGCTGAAAGGCGCCGCGACGGCCTGCGGCGTTGATCCAGGGATCGCGAATGCCCCAGAGCAGCAGCAGCGGTGACTGCAGCTCGGCAAACAGCTCATCCAGGGGCTGGCCCCGGGGAATGTCAAAGACCGTGCGGAACACCCCGAATGCTCCGGGATCACGGGAGGGAGCCAGGATCGACTCCACCAGTTCGTCATCGACGTTGGTGCGATCGATGTAGACCTGATTCAGGGTGCGGCGCACGTTGCCCGGACGGCGCATGTTTTCAAACAACAGGCGCTGCAGGATCGGGCTCTTGAGCAGGGCCGATCCGACCGTTCGGCGGGTGATCGCACCCCAGCCTTTGGGCTCGCCCTGTTCATCAGAAAACGGTCCAGCGGCATTCAGCAGGGCCACCCCCGCACTGTCTGAACCCAACGCCGCCCCAGCAGCCAGGGCGGCGTAACCCCCCAGAGAGTTACCAACGAGGACCGTCGGCCGGCCAATGCGCTCCCTGACGTAGCTCACCAACTGATCGCGCCAGAGGGCACCGCCATAGCTCGGGCCGGCGGGCTTGGCACTGCGGCCAAAGCCCAGCAGATCCAACGCATGGACCTCGTAGTGCTGCTGCAGGGCCGGGATATTGAAGCGCCAGTGGTCGGTCGAGGCGCCAAAGCCATGCACCAACAACACTGCAGGACGGTCAGCGGCGCTCGTGCCCTGCTGCAGGCAATGGATGGGAAACCCCTGAAACTGCCAGGTGCTCGTGGTCACGGGGGCCTGCGGCTGAGGGGCGATGCTAGGGAGATCCACTGCCCTGGGGGCGCCGGGTGATCACCGACTGGCTGCTAATGAGCTGGACTCTCTGGCTTCCAGGCACGGCGCTCTGGGCCTTGAGTGCCTACATCCCCCTCAGTGGGCGGCTGCTGAACGAAGACGACGCAGCGGGGCAGGCCAGCCTCAAGCTCAGCGGCTGCCTTGCCCTTGCCCTGGTGCTGGGCTTCGGCATCAACCTCGGCTTGGGCTTCAGCCTGGGCCCCAGTTGGGGCTCAAGCCTCGGCCTGGTCGCAGCGCTCTATGGCCTCTTTTGGGGCGTGATCGCCCGCCAGGACTAATCGCCCTGGTAGCTGCTGCGGCGACGGCGAGCCCGACCCTCGCCAAAGGAATCGTTCTGACTGCCGTAGCTGCGGTCTTCCCAGCCCTGGGCACCGGATGGACGATCACCACGAGGTTCAGGTGAGCGGTTGGGCTCATAACCGCCGGCACCGCCGTAACCAGAACCGCCTCCGTATCCACCACCGCCATAGCCGCCGCGGCGGGGGGCTCCACCACCGCCGCCGGGAGAACGGGGTTCCGCCTTGTTGATACGCAGGGGTCGACCCATCAGTTCAGCCCCCTGCAGAGCATCGATCGCCCGGTCTTCGCTCTCGGGGTCAACGAGTTCGACGAAGGCGAACCCACGCTTGCGGCCGGTATCGCGCTCTAGGGGAAGGGAGCAATTGGCAACTTCACCAAAGGGGGCAAACAACTCGGCGACGTCCTCTTGCTCTGCGCGAAAAGGAAGGTTGCCAACAAAGATGCTCACAGGCCGTCCGGGCCGATTCGGCGTTGATTCAGCTCCAGAACCTTAGACCGGCTGAAGCGATTTGAACGGCCGCTCTCAATCAGCCAGCCGCTGTTTGGCTCGCTCCAGTTGAAGCCTGACCTGTTCGAACGCTGTTCCCCCCTCACTGCGTCGGGCGGCAACCACCTGGCGGGGATGGATGGCGTCAAAAATGTCGGTTCCAAAGGCTTCATGGAGCTGCTGCCAACGCTCCAAGGGCAGCTGGCGCAGCAGGATCCCCTCCTGCAAACAGGTTTTGACCAGGCCGCCGACGAGTTGATAAGCCTCCCGGAAGGGGACACCTTTACCGACCAGGTAGTCCGCCACATCGGTGGCATTGGAGAAGTCACTCTCCACCGCCTGTTCCAGACGCTGCGGACGAAACTCCAGACCCTCTTCAAACAGGATCGCCATCGCCTCCAAGCTGGCCAGGGTGGTGGCTACGGCGTCAAACAGAGCCTCCTTGTCCTCCTGGAAATCCTTGTTGTAAGCCAGGGGAAGGCCCTTGATCATCACCAGCAGCCCCTGCAGGTGCCCGAACACGCGCCCGCATTTGCCCCGGACCAATTCAGGGACATCGGGGTTTTTCTTCTGGGGCATCAGGCTGCTGCCCGTCGCGCAACGATCAGTGAGGCTGACGAAGCGAAACTCCTCACTAGCCCACAGGATCACCTCCTCGCTCAGGCGACTCAGGTGCACCATCACCAGGCTGGCGGCCGCACTGAACTCCACCGCGAAATCGCGGTCGCTGACGGCGTCCAGGCTGTTGGCGTAAACATCCTCAAAACCCAAAGCGGCCGCCGTCTGCCGCCGATCAATCGGCACTGGCGTCCCCGCTAAGGCAGCGGCGCCAAGGGGACAGATGTTGACCCGCTTGCGCAGGTCCTTCAGGCGAGCACGGTCCCGCTCCGCCATCTCCACGTAGGCCAGCAGGTGATGGGCCAGACAGATCGGCTGAGCCCGCTGTAGGTGGGTGTAACCGGGGATCATCACCTCCACGTGGGCTTCGGCCTGGGCGAGCAACGACTGCTCAAAGCGCACTAAGGCGCCATCGATGGCATCAATCTGGCTCCGTAGCCAGAGGCGCAAATCCGTGCCGACCTGGTCATTGCGGGAGCGTCCGGTATGGAGCTTTTTACCCAGGGGACCCAGGATCGCGATCAGCCTTCGCTCCACGGCGAAGTGCACGTCCTCATCCTCCAGGCCAGGCTTGAACTGACCCGCCGCCGCCTCGGCGCGCACCTGCTCCAGACCAGCGACCAGCTGCTCAGCCTCCTGGGCCGTGATCACCCCCGTGCTGCCCAACATCCGGGCATGGGCGATCGATCCGTCCAGGTCCTGCTGCAGCAGCTCGATGTCAAACCCAATCGACGCGTTGAAGCGCTCAATCGCTGGATGCAGACCCTGCTCAAAACGCTGACTCCAGGTGGAGGAAGAGGAATCAACGGCCATCGGGCCCGGACTTGCTGCTAAATCTCAGCTTGGCAGGCAGCCGATTAGCTGGCGGCCGCCATCGGGGCGTTCTCGCCCATGCGCTGGGAGGCGTAACCGGTGCCGCGCACGGTCAAGATCAGTTCGGGGTTGCGCGGGTCAGGCTCGAGCTTGCCGCGCAGACGGGCCACGTAGACATCCACGACCCGCAGATCGGCTGCACGGCGGGGCGGATAGCCCCAAAGCTGCTCGAGGATCTCAGCGCGGGGAACGACCCGGCCAGGCTCACGGAACAGCAGTTCCAGCAAGCTGAATTCGGTGTAGGTCAAACCAATGCGCTCACCATCACGGGTGACCTGGCGGCGATTGGTGTCCACCACCAGGTCGCCGACGCGCAGAACGCCCTGACCCGCGGGAACATCCCGGGGCTCGTTGGTGGCCGAACCGCGGCCAACGCGGCGCAGGATCGTGGCGATCCGAGCCTCCAGCTCTTTAGGACTGAAGGGTTTCGGCAGATAGTCGTCTGCCCCCAGATCCAAGCCGGCGACCCGCTCGGCGATGGCATCCAAGGCCGAGAGAAAAATGATCGGCACGCAGGACTCCGCCCGCAGGCGCCGACACACCGCGAAGCCATCGAGCTTCGGGAGCATCACGTCGAGCACCACCAGATCAGGCTGCTCTTTGTGGAAGAGGGCGAGCGCTTCCTCACCGTCTTCAGCGCAGACCACCTGGTAGCCAGCCAGCTGGAGACGCATCACGAGCACTCGACGGACGGCCGGCTCGTCATCCACCACCATCACGGTGGCGCGCTGCTCTGACGAAGCCTCGACAGAAGAGGCATCACTCTGTCGTTGCTGCTCGTCGAGCGGCATGCACTACACAGCGTGAAGAAGCGCAACGTTAACTCTCAGACCTCACTTGGCGATAGCCTTTTGCCGGCCAGCTGAGCTATGCAGCGCCAGTCTTAAGGTTTTCTCCAGGTCGACCTAGGGCCAGCGTCCTGCGGCATAGGCGTTCCATTGACGCTCCGCCTCAGCCAAGGCCGCATCACTGCTGATCTGGCCCAACATCGCCCGCTGCAGCTGGGTGTAGACGATGGCTTGGAGCCGCTTCACCCCAGGGCTGGCCGGCACCAGCACCCGAGCTGAACTCAAGGTTTGGGCCGAGAGCAAACGGGCCTGCCGCACCAGCTGCTCCGCCTGAGTCGACGGTTGCTCATCCGCCAGGGCCTCTTCCACCTGCCGCAAAGCGCCGGTGGACGAAGGCAGCACCCGTGCCTGCTCGGCAAAACGCGCCTGGTTATTGGCATCGGTCAGAAACAGAGCGAAGCGGGTCGCCGGCCCGGCCACCTTGCTCTGGCGGGGAATCGCCAGGGTCATCACCGCCACATTGGCGGCCCCATTGGCACCGGTCAGGGGCGGGTAGGGACGGGTGGCCGCGGCCACCTGGGGCGCATTGGTCTGGATGCTGCGCAGGAACTCGGCCCCGCTGCCCACCTGGGCCAACTCACCGCTTTGATAGAGCTCAATCGCACGCCGGTAGCCCTGGCTGACCACCTCCCGGGGCAGCAGGCCGCGGCGATAGAGATCGCTCCAGAACGCAAAAGCCCGCCGGCCCGCCGGCGTGTTGAAGGCCGCCCGCTGGCGCTGATCCAGCAGCGTCACCCCCATCTGCACCAAGGACTCGAGTAACTCGGCGGAGTCCTCAGGAACAACGGTCACAAACAGGGCATAGCGCCCCGTTCGGCGCTTCACGGCTTCGGCATAGGCCGGCACCTCAGCCCAACTGCGCGGCGGCGCGTCGTAGCCGGCCTGACTCAACAGCTGGCTGTTGGCCAGGGTGATCCGGGCCGTCAGGTACCAAGGAATGGCGAACTGCTGCGGCTGACCATCGGCAGCGGCACTTTGGCCCGCTTGCCAGATCAGCGGCAGATAGGTCTCGGCAGCGCCCTGGGGCAACAGGGGCTCAAGGGGCTGCAGGCCGCCCTTGCTGGCCAAGTTGGCCGCGAAGAGCGGGTTCAGGTTCACCACATCGGGAGCCGTGCGCGCAAACACCGCCGCCAGCAACTTGCGCTCGACCGATCCCCAGGGGACATCGGTCCAAACCACGTCATAGCAAGGGTTTTGCTGCTCCCAGCGGGCAATGACTCCGTTGAGGTAGTCGTTGAACTTGGGGGCCAGATCCAAGGTCCAGAACTGGATTGGAATGCGAGCGGAGGTCTGCCGCCGAGCGGGGGCGCAAGCCGCGAGCACCCCCGTGAGCGCTGCACCCGCCAGCAGCCCCGCGACCAACCGCTTGGGGGTCTTCAACCCCGTGCGGAGAGCAGTTGTCGCCAACGCAGCAGCAAAACCGAACAAACCAGAGGTGCCAGCAAGGCCGTGATCAAAGCCTGAGCTGCCAGCAGCTGCAAGCCACCCTCGGGCAACACACCCTGGAACCGCCACTGGAGCAAGAAACTGCCCCCTAGGACCAGGCTGCCCAGGGCCGCCAGCAGCCCCAGGTTGAAGCTGCGCTCAATCGGACTACCCCGCCGGCCGAGGAGTCCCCACCACCAACCCAACAGCACCAAAGCAGGCAGCTGGGTGAGGTGACCGACATGCAAGCCATCGAGCAGCAGGCCCAAGGCCAGGCCTGCACAAGCGCCGGACCACGGCCCATCCACCAAGGCCCAGGGCAGCAGCCAAAGCACCGCCCAACTGGGGGAAATGCCATCGAGGCTCAACCAGCCCGGGGAGAGCAAGGTCAGCGACGGAACCGAGAGGGCAGAGGCCACACACAGGCCATGGCGGTGCAATCCGGCCATCACTAACGGGACACCAACTGCACCCAATCGACCGCGTCGATCGGTGCACTCAGTTGAACCACGGCATCGGGAGCTGGAACCAACTCATCATCGACACTCTGAACAACACCCACCGTGAGGTTGGGGGGAAGCAAGGTGCTGGCGGGGGAGGTGGTCACCACATCTCCGGGGCGCACCCCAGTGTCCTTATCCAGGAACTGGAGCCGCGGCCGCGGCGTATCGCCGCCAATCAACAGGCCATGGCGCTTGACCCGCGGGACCCAGACCCCAAGGCGGCTCGTGCTGTTGGTCAGCAGCGCGACGCGTGCCGTGCTGGGGGTGACGCTGGCGACCCGGCCAATCAGCCCACCCGGAGCGAGGACGGCAGCGCCGGCGCGCACCCCCTGCAGGCTGCCCTTGCCCAACTCCAACTGTTGCCACCAACCGGAAGCCTGGCGGGAGATCACCGGAGCCGAGATCCGTGCACCCTTGGCTTGATCCAGGGCAACCAGACCGCGCAGGCGAGCGTTGTCGCTCTCCAACTGCTGCAGCCGCGTCTGCTGATCCAACTGCTGCGCGGAGCGGAGCCATTCGGACTGGGCCTGGCCCGGCCAGAACGGACGACTCAACAGGGCGTAGGCATCGAGGACGCCCGCACCCTTGGTCAACCGAACACCAGCCAAGACGGCCAGCAGCAACCACCAAGGCCAGGCCTGAACCAGTTTGTTGATTCGACTGGCCATTACGCATTCAGCCTGCTGAAGTCAGGGGTGTCGAGCACCCGCTCGAGACGCTGGTAGTCCTCAATCACGCGGCCGCAGCCGTTGACCACGCAGAGCAAGGGATCCTCGGCGATGTGCACCAGGATTCCGGTCTCGTGGCTGATCAGATCGGTGATGCCGCGAACCAAGGCCCCGCCCCCCGCAAGCACAATCCCCCGATCGACGATGTCAGCCGCCAACTCCGGCGGCGTGCGCTCCAGGGTTCGCTTGACCGCCTCCACGATCACGTTCAGGGGCTCTGCCATCGCCTCGCGGATATCGCCGGCACGCACGGGAATCGTGCGGGGCAGACCAGATAGCAGATGCAACCCCCGAACATCCATCGTCGATTCGTCGAAAGCGTCGTCGGGGAAGGCCGAACCGATCCGGATCTTGATCTCCTCGGCGGTTCGCTCCCCCACCACCAGGTTGTGGACCTTTTTCAGATAGTTGCTGATCGAATCGCTCAGCTCATCACCGGCGACCCGCACCGACTCGCTGAGCACCGTGCCCCCAAGGGAGAGCACCGCCACCTCCGTGGTGCCGCCGCCGATGTCGACAATCATCGTGCCGACGGGTTCGGTCACCGGCAGGCCCGCGCCGATGGCCGCGGCCACGGGCTCATCAATCAAATGCACATTGCGGGCGCCCGCTAAGCCCGCTTCGCGCACCGCACGCCGCTCCACGCCGGTGACCCCGCTGGGGATGCCGATGACCAAGCGGGGCGCCACGATGCCGCGGCCCTCATTCCCTTTCTGAATAAAGGTCTTGATCATCTGCTCAGCGGCGTCGAAGTCAGCGATCACGCCATCGCGCAGAGGACGCACGGCACGGATATTTCCAGGGGTGCGGCCCAACATCAGCTTCGCCTCATCCCCCACCGCCAGGGGCACACCACGCTCAAGGTCGATCGCCACCACGGAGGGCTCCTGCAGGACGATGCCCTTACCGGAGACATACATCAGGGTGTTGGCCGTCCCGAGATCGATACCGATGTCGCGGGACAGCTGGAAACGCTTGAAGAACACAGACGTCTCCCCATTCCTTCAAAGCATAGGTAGATCCTGCGATCTGACACCCTCAAAGACCTAGCTGCCACTCGGGTTTTGCAGCGGTGGTGACACATCCGGGGCAAAGGGTGGAACTCTCACCTCGAAGCTCCCCGCCCGGGGACTGCATCATTGATCCAACGCAAACGCAGGAGAACGCCATGGGCGTCAATTCCGTCACCCTGGTCGGCCGCGCTGGCCGCGATCCCGAGGTGCGCTACTTCGAGTCCGGCAGCATGGTGGCCAACCTGACCATCGCGGTGAACCGCCGCAGCAATAACGACGAACCCGACTGGTTCAACCTGGAGATCTGGGGCAAGCAAGCTCAGGTCGCCGCCGACTACGTCCGCAAGGGCTCCCTACTAGGGGTCATCGGCAGCTTCAAGCTGGACCGCTGGACGGACCGCAACAGCGGCGAAGAGCGCAGCAAGCCCGTCGTTCGGGTGGACCGCCTGGAACTGCTGGGCTCCAAACGTGACGCCGAAGCCAATGGCTTTGGCGGTGGTGGTTTCGGTGGCGGCGCACCCAGCGAAGACGAAGTGCCGTTCTGAGCGGGAGCGCGCGCAGAACGCGCACAAAAAAACCCGGTCTTGCATCGACCGGGCTTCAGGAAGAGAAGCCCCTCAGCGTTGAGGGGCTTTGCTGTCTCAAGGCTCAGTAGCGGTAGTGCTCGAGCTTGTAGGGGCCCTCAACGGGAACGTTGATGTAGGCGGCCTGCTCGGCGGACAGCTCGGTGAGCTTGGCGCCGATCTTCTCGAGGTGGAGGCGAGCCACCATCTCGTCGAGGTGCTTGGGCAGGACGTAGACCTCTTTGGCGTACTGAGCGCCCTTGCTGAAGAGCTCGATCTGAGCCAGCACCTGGTTGGTGAAGGAGTTGCTCATCACGAAGCTGGGGTGGCCGGTGGCGCAGCCCAGGTTCACCAGACGACCCTCGGCCAGCAACAGGATCTTGTTGCCGCTGGGCAGGGTGATGTGGTCGACCTGGGGCTTGATGTTCTCCCAGGTGTACTGCTTCAGCGAGGCGACATCGATTTCGTTATCGAAGTGGCCGATGTTGCAGACGATCGCCTGATCCTTCATCTGGATCAGGTGCTCGTGGCGGATCACCTGGAAGTTGCCGGTGGCAGTGACGAAGATGTCGACATCAGCCACAACGTCCTCCAGGCGGACGACGCGGTAGCCCTCCATGGCGGCCTGCAGGGCGCAGATCGGATCGATCTCAGCGATCATCACGGTGGCGCCAAGGCCACGCAGGGATTGGGCCGAACCCTTGCCTACATCGCCATAGCCGAGGACCAAGGCGACCTTGCCGGCCACCATCACGTCGGTGGCGCGCTTGATGCTGTCCACCAGGGACTCGCGGCAGCCGTAGAGGTTGTCGAACTTGCTCTTGGTGACGGAGTCGTTGACGTTGATGGCGGGGAAGGGGAGTTCGCCGCTCTTCTGCAGTTGATAAAGACGGGCCACACCGGTGGTGGTCTCCTCGGTCACGCCCTGGATCTGGGCCTTGATCCGGGAATAGAAGCCAGGCTGGGCTGCCAGCTTCTGGCGAATACTGTTGAAGAGCGCGGTCTCCTCTTCGTTGCTGGGGTTGTCCAGGACGGAGGGATCGCTCTCGGCCTTGGTGCCCAAGATCACGAGGCCGGTGGCATCGCCGCCGTCATCGAGAATCATGTTGGGGGTACCGCCATCGCCCCACTCGAGGATGCGGTGGGTGAAGGCCCAGTACTCATCGAGGGTCTCGCCCTTGTAGGCGAACACAGGGACACCCGCAGCGGCAATCGCGGCAGCGGCGTGGTCCTGGGTGGAGAAGATGTTGCAGCTGGCCCAGCGCACTTCGGCGCCCAGAGCGACCAGGGTTTCGATCAGAACGGCGGTCTGAATCGTCATATGCAGGGAACCCGCAATGCGGGCACCCTTGAGGGGCTGCTCAGCGCCGTACTTGCTGCGCAGGGCCACCAGACCGGGCATCTCGGTCTCAGCGATCTCGATCTCCTTGCGACCGAAATCAGCCAGACCCAGATCGGCGATCACATAGGTGCTGGTGCTCTGCAGCGCAGGCGCAGTGGGGGAGGCCACCATGGTTGATGTTCTTGAGGTGAATGCACTCGCCAGCCCAGACCGTGGCTTGGCAAGAGGTGTGGAATATCTGCAGAGACGCCGAGGCTTCGGGCTCGCTTAAGGGCAATCTATCGGTATGCAACAACTGAGCGTGCAGTTAGCGGATGCGGCGGCGACCCAAAACCTGGGCCGTCAACTGGCCTTGGACTGGCTCGCGTTGCCGCAGCCCAGGCCCATCCTGTTGCTGGAGGGGGATTTAGGAGCGGGCAAAACCTCGCTGGTGCAAGGGATTGCCCTGGCTCTCGAGATCGATGAACCCATCACTAGCCCCACCTTTGCCTTGGCGCAGCATTACCAAGGACAGGCCGCCGCCTTGGTCCATCTCGACCTCTATCGCCTGGAGCAAAGTGCCTCCGCCGATGAACTCTTCTGCCAAGAAGAAGAGGAAGCCCAGGCGCTGGGCGCCTTGATGGCAGTGGAGTGGCCAGGGCGACTGAGCTTCAAACCAGACGGCACCTGGACCCTGCAGCTGGACCTGATTGACCCCAACGACCCCGAGGCCGGACGGCTGGCCATGCTGCAGCGCTAACGCTCAAGAAACCGCTGCACCGCAACCGCATCGGGTTGAGGATCAATCGCCCCCGCCCCGCCGCAGACCAAGGCACCACAGGCTGCTGCGAAACGCAGCATCTGCTCCGGAGGCGCCCCCCCCTGCACCAGTTGATGCAGGAGACCCGAACTAAAGGCATCGCCGGCGCCGGTGGTATCCACCACCTGGGGTGGCGCCAAGGCCTCGAGCACCCCGGAGGCTCCGGCCAAAGACCAATGGACAGGGTTCCCACCATCAGTCACCACAACGTCAGGTACTTGGGGCAGGCCCGCCGAGATGACGCTCGGATCAGCACTGCCGAAGAGCCAGAGCGCCTCTTCCTTGGCCAACTTCAACAGCGACGCCGCAGCGATGAGGGGCTGCATCGCATTGAGGGCTGCCGTGTCCGGGCCGGCGGCTGGATCAGAGCTGACATCCCAAAACGTCGGGCGCCAATTGACGTCCAAGGCAATCCGGACCCCCGCTGCCTGGGCCTGATCCACCGCCCAACGCAAACTGGCCGACGACGCAGCTGTGGCCAGCGGAATCGTGCCCACCCACAGCCACTGGGCTTGGGCGACCAAGGCCGGCCAGGACCGCTCCAACTCGGTTTGATCCAGGGCCTGATCCGAGAACCCCTGGCCCTGGTCGCCGGCAAATCCCTGGAAGACCCGCTCCCCATCGGCGTGGCGGCGCACCAAGACCACGCGACTAGGGCGCGTGGCATCCCGCTGCAGACCCGCCAGCTCCACGCCGCGGTTGGCCATCAGGTGTTCAAAAGCCTCTCCGATGGCATCGCGTCCCAGCCGTCCAACAAAGGCTGAGGGGGTGCCCAGACGGGCTAGGGCGCAGGCGACGTTCGCCGGAGCCCCGCCCAAGCGGTCGTCACAGTGATCCGCTGTGGCCGTCGCCGGATCTCCCCCCAAGGGCCCCAGGCGATCAACCAGGGCCTCGCCCAGACAAATCACCTTGGGGGCTGGTTGCATCGATCAGGCCGCGGCGGTTCCCTCCTCAGGGTGCAGACGCGCCAGCAAGGCGGCAATAATCCGCGCGTTGGCAGCGGGGAACGGGAAATCCTTGAGCTGCTGGGGCTGAACCCAACGCACCTGCTGCGACGCCAAAGGCTGAGGCTCACCGGAGCGCCATTGGCAGAGGTGAACGACAAAGCGCAGGCGTTTGTGGCTGTAAGCGTGATCGAGGCTGATCAACTCCTCCCCCACCTGCACCTCAATCGCCAGCTCTTCCTGCAGCTCGCGGCTGATGGTGGTCTCGATCGCCTCCCCGGGTTCCTGCTTCCCGCCGGGGAATTCCCAAAGACCACCGAGCAAGCCTTCATTCAGGCGCTGATCAATCAGAACCTCGCCCGCGTCGTTGAGGACCACGCCAACGCCGATGACCTGAAAGGGCAGTTCGCGGGGGGCTTCTTTCACGGGATAGGCCAGTGGATCGCCGGAAGCGTAGGCAGCGCACTGCTCGCTCCAGGGGCATTGCTGGCAGCTGGGGTTCTTGGGGGTGCAGACCGTGGCCCCTAGATCCATCAGGGCCTGGTTGAAGTTGCGCGGCTGCTCCCTTGAAAGCAGCTGCTCGCTTAAAACCCAGAGCTCTTTGCTGTTGCGGGCCGGAGGCGTAGAGCTAGCGCTCAAACGCGAGAGCACCCGTTTGACGTTGCCATCAAGGATCGGAAACGGAAGATCAAAGGCCGACGAGAGGATGCTTCCGGCGGTGCTTGGACCAATTCCCGGCAAGGCCAACCAGCTCTCGAGGTCACGGGGCCATCGGTCGAACGCATCGTCGGAAAGACCTTTCCCGTAGGTCCTCAGGAACTGCTGGGCCCCTTGATGCAGCCGGCGAGCACGGGAGTAGTAGCCAAGGCCTTGCCAGAGCAACAGGATCTCTTGCTCATCGGCTTCCGCTAGAGCAAGCACTGTCGGGAAGCGCTCCATCCAGCGAGTCCAATAGGGCAACACCACCTGTAGCTGGGTCTGCTGGAGCATCACCTCGGCGATCCAGCACTCCAGGACATTGAGATGTTCATGGGGCTCGGGCCACCTGCCGTCCTTTGTGAACATCCACGGCTTGAGCGCAGGATCCTTCCGGCCATGGACTTCCCACCAGGCCAGCAGGGAGTGACTGAGCTCAGGCACTAACTCAGTCAGAACGGCACAACTAGAACGGCACTGGATTCGGCAAGTCACCTGAGGGCTGTTCAGGGCAGGAATGGTTCCCAGAAGGCGTAACGGGCTGGAGGCATCAGTGGCCCTTGCCCCACCGGGTCGTTCCAGATCACAACGTTTCCCGAAGGCTTGCCGTTGAACTGGGGATGCCCCCATCCCTGGAGGGGATCCTTGGCAAACCCGGCCCAGGCTGTGGTCATGGCATCGGCCAGCTTCCACTCCGCTGGGGTCGGGCCTGGGTCTTTGACCTGCACCGTGGCTCCGAGGGCGTTCTTCTCCACGAAGGTCGACCAAACGAAAGGAATCTCATCGGTATGGCAGACCATGTCTGAGTTCACGCTGCAGCGCAGCAGGCCGTTGAAGTCGAAGTTGGCCTGATACACGAAGTGGTAGCCGTAGCTCGGCACACCAGCAGTCGATTGCTGCTTGAAGGCCCGGCCTGCAGCTCTGAGGTTGGCGGCGGCAACGAAATAGTCGGTCTGCAGTCGGGCCAGGGCAATGCTGGCTGGGGTGAGTCCGCCACCGGGGCGGGGTGTGTAGTTGGAGGGGGAATAGAGGCGTTGGCCCTGTTCGCTATATCGGAGGATCTGCTCAGCCTGAGCACGACTGAAGGCTTTGTTGAGGAGTTGCCGGTAGTCCTCTGGGGTCAGGGTATTGGGGCCAGCCAGGAAGAAGGCGCCCTCATCACGGTTCACCCCGAAGACGTAAGGCCGGGGGGTGACCCCTTGGCTGTAGCCGAGATCCGGTTGATCCAGCACCGGCTCCACCTGGACGATCGGCGTCCAGGCCACCATTCCGGTGCTCAGGTCTTCGGCGACCAGGCCAGGCATACCTCCTGCGGGGAGTGTCAGCAGTTCTGCCTGGGCGATCGCTTCTGTGCTGAGACTGCGTAGCCAGGGCCCATCGGCGGCGCAGTTCTCATTGGCATAGCTGCGGCAAAGCAACTCCACGAAGCGGCTGCCGGTGGTGGCGGCCGTCTGGGCGGAGTTGTACTGCATGCCCATGATGTTCGATTCCATCACTGCGGCCCTGAACAGCTCATTGCTGGAGGGAATGGAGAACAGATGCAGGCCCACCGACATGGCGCCGGCACTCTCTCCGAACAGGGTGATCTGCTCTGGGTTTCCGCCGAATGCGGCAATGTTCTGTTTCACCCAGCGCATGGCCAGCTGCTGGTCCTGAATGCCGAAGTTGCCTTGGATGCCGGCATCGTTCTCGGTGTAACGCAGGAAGCCGAGGGGGCCGAGGCGATAGTTGGTGGTCACCACAATCACGCCTTTGTTGGCCAGCGCGGTGCCATTGAGTTCCACTGGGCTCTGGGAGGCCAGAAAGCCGCCGCCCGGGATGTACACCATCACCGGCAGCGGCTCAGAGCTGGCATTGCTCGGTTTGTAGATGTTGAGCGTGAGGCAGTCTTCCGAGCCTGAAAAACCCTTGAGGGCAGCGGAGGGCTGGATACAGGCCTCACCGAAGCGGGTGGCTTTGAAGATGCTGCTGCCCAGCTTTGCTTTGGCAACTGGCGCGGTCCAGCGCCGTTCACCGGTCGGCGGTTCCGCAAAGGGAATCCCCAGGTAGGCATGGGAATTCTGACCCTGAGGATTGCTGATCAGGCGACCGCAGAGGCGACCGCGATCCTCGGGGAGGGTCACTGTGGCGACGGAGGAGTCGCAGATGTTGGAGGGGGTTGCGCTGTTCTGCGCCTTTGGTTCGGGCTGATCGGTACAGGCCGCCAAAACGCTGGCCAACAGCCCCACGATCAGCAGTGTGCAGAAAGGACGAAAAGCGGTTGTCATCGAACTGCTGCAGATCGCCACAAAAAAAGTAAGGGTTGTTTACCGTGCTCGCCCACCCAGATGGCATGGGGATCTAGGGGTTCACCATTGAGCAGTCGTCCCTCCCGACAGGCTCGAGTGATCACGTGGTCGCGCCAGCCACAACGCTCCTCCAGCTGAGAACGGGAGTGCAGCAGCAGATCCACGGGAACGGGGTAGTGAGCCAGCCGGCGCCAGAGGCGGCCCAGCAACGCAAACCGGTCCTGCTGCGCCAGCCAGGCATCCGGAGCGGTGATCAGCAGATCCACGTCGGAATCCGGCCGCGCTTCACCACGCGCGCGCGAACCGAACAAGCGCACCTCCGCCTCGGGGATCTCGGCGCGGATCACAGCCGCCATGGCGCGGAACTGCATCTCACCGATGGCGGCGGTTTCGCTGGCGGCGTTGGGCGGGGTAGCTGGGGTCATGGGAACAACTCAAACCTCAGGATCGCCCGAAGGCCAGGAGTACACAAGCGATCGGGCCTTGAGCAGGCCGACTGTGTTGTCTGGCTGTGCTGTCTGGCTGCTCGCATCACCTCCGCAACCCAGATCGGGTAGGGGTTCAGAAGTTGCTGGGAAGCTGGCGCCCGTCCTTGAGCAGTCCGTTTCCAAGGAATCTGATGACGGCCATGGGCCAGCCACCAATCCAGAAGCGAAGTACTGAGCTCTTGATCAAACGGCAACGTAGGCCTGAACGTTCTGGCTCAAACGGCGCAGACCAGCCAACCCATCACGCTCAAGATTGCGGACCCGGTCGCGGCTGATGCCGAGGACCCGGCCGATGCCGGTGAGGCTCATCGGCTCATCAGGATCGGGGACGTCGCGGCATGGAATCGCGTAGCGCATCTTCAGCACGCGGCCCTGCAGGTCCGGCAGCTGGTCCAACAGTCCCCGCATA